>NZ_FNNG01000013.1 GCF_900106765.1 Tepidimicrobium xylanilyticum | reverse complement strand
GAACTGACCCTTGTCAAGTAAACAAGCAATTTAATTAAAATTTATACACATTAGGATGCATGTTTCGATATTCTAAAGGAGCCACGCATCCTAATCCTTTTTGAAATCTTTTTTCATTGTAAAATTTTATATATTGAATTATTTTTTCCCTTAATTTTTCAAGTGTTTTAAACTTCTTACTGTAAAACATTTTAGTCTTTAATATGCCAAAAAACCCTTCCATAGAACCATTATCTATATATTTACCAACTCTTGACATGCTTTGGACCATTCCAGCTTCTTTAATCTTACTTTTGAAAATATTTCCCCTATACTGAAACCCTCTATCACTATGAAATATGGGCTTTGCATCAGGATGTTTTTGTATTGCTTTACCAAACATTTTAAATACAAGTTGATTATTGTTTTTAAAGGATATTTCATATTCAATAATACTGTTATCGTAAATGTCCATAATTGGACTTAAATAAAGCTTTCTATTATTGAAAATTCAGCTACATCTGTAAGCCAGCCTTGGCTGTGAAATCTCTTGCTAATATGTTCTCCTTTGTATACCCTGGCTTTACTCTAATGCGATTAACTTTTTTCTTATAATTCTAGCTGTAATACCTAAAACATTCATAAGCCTATGTATATATCTTTCTGAAAATGACTTATGATTTAGTTTATTAATGAACATGGTCATCTTTCTATACCTTAAAATTTCATCAAATGTTGAATGATATTCAGTAATTAATGAACATAGCAATTCATCTTGTTTTTCTTTTTCAGGTTTAACTCTATTTTTATGTTTGTAGTATCCACTTCTTGAAGTATTTAGAACTTTACATATTTTGGTTACTGAATAACCTTTATCTTTAAAAAAATCTACAGTTTTGTATTCTGCTTCCTGTCTTACTTTTAATAGGGAAGTTTTCTTTCGAATTCCTCTTTTTTTGAAATTGAAGTTCTTACGACGCACAACTTCCTTTGTTGTTCTAATGTCATTGGCAATTCCTTGAAAATTAATATGACCTTTTTCATAATCTTTGCAAGCCTTAATTTTTACTTTTTTACTGTACTTTGGTTTTCTTCCCATAAAAAAATACCTCCAAGTAGATAATCTAATTTTTAATTAATTAGACTGTCTACTTTGGAAGTATTATATCAATTCAGCTCTTTAAATATCAAATTCATATTCTAATAGTTTAATTAACAATTTTATAGAATTGAGTACATCGCTTTTGGCAGCCATTTCTATAGTAGAATGAATGTATCTTGTAGGAATAGAAATCGCCCCCGTAGGCACTCCTTCCTTCGTTAAATGAATAGCCCCAGAATCAGTTCCACCATATTCTAGTACTTCTAATTGGTATGGTATATTATTTTCTTTGGCTATATCTATCATAATTTGTCTCAATTTAGGATGAGTTATAATTGAATTATCCTTTACTTTTATTGCGGTACCTTTATTAAGTCCTATTGCAAAGGTCCTTGCTTTAGGAGTATCGCCAGAACCTGTTACATCTATGGCAATCCCAATATGGGGGTCTATTTTATAAGCAGAAGTTTTAGCACCTCTTAAGCCTACTTCTTCCTGTACTGTAAATATAAAATATAGGTCATTGTTAGGATTTTTAATTTGTTTAATAGCTTCTATTGCAACAAAACAGCCAACTCTATCATCTAAAGAGCCGGAAAAAACTACATCGTTATTTTCGCCAAATTGGGACCTATAAACACATATATCTCCAATACTTACTTTCTTCTCAGCTTCTTCTTTGCTATTAGCTCCTATATCTATATACATATCTGAAAGTTTTAACTTAGAAATATCTTCAATAGGCTCTAATGAAATTACTCCTATTGTTCCATTTTCGAATATAACCTGTTGACTCATTGTAATATATGGTGATATTCCACCAATATTCGTAAACCTTAAGAAGCCTTTATCATCAATATGGGTAACCATTAATCCAATTTGATCCATATGAGCAGCTACCATAATCCTTTTCCCATTACCTTTTATTCTGGCAATTAAATTTCCTAAATCATCTATTTCTATCTCATCTACGTAATCTTGGACTTGACTGATAATATAATCTCTAATTGGTTTTTCATTTCCTGAAGGCCCATATGTATCCACTAACTCCTTTAACAATTGACTATTAAAATTCATTTACAGTTCCCCCTTTTTATATTCAGTTAAAATAGCTGTTAATAATTTAAAGGTATTTTTATAATCGGTTTTGCTCATAATGGAAGTGGGTGAATGTATATTCCTGCATGGTACAGATAAAGTTGCAGTAATAGAACCTTCTTTAGTAGTATGAATCTTACCAGAATCATTTCCACCCATTGACGTTTTTCTATATTGGTATGGTATGTTATTTTTTTCAGCAATCTTTGTTATTTTGGTACGAAATTCTCTGTTGTAAATGGTAGTCCTATCCATAATAGAAATAGCAGGACCTTTGTTTAAATAGGTAGGCACTAAATGTTCATCCATTTTAGGTACTTCATAGCACAATGTACCTTCTAGTATTATGCTAATATCTGGGTCTATTGAATAGGCAGCAGGGCCTGCACCTATTAGTCCAATTTCTTCCATTACAGTAAATACCCCATAAAAGCTAACATCCTTTGTGGCTTTTATTAATTCAATTAAAAGACTACATCCTACGCGATTATCTAAAGCCTTTGCTTTTACTAAATTTTCACCAAACTCGATATATTGACTATCAAAAGATACATAATCTCCAATACTTACTAACTTTTCAGCCTCTTCTCTGTTTTTTGCACCAATATCAATATATAACTGATCTACGTTTAGAGCTTTTTGCCATTCTTCTCTTTTCTGTAAATGGATTGGCTTTGCTCCTATAACTCCTAATATTTTATTATTACCAACTGATACTGGTTTTGAAACTAGTATCCTCTTGTCAATACCACCTACTGTCGTAAACTTTAATAGCCCTTCATTATCTATATCTGTAATCATTAATCCAACTTCATCCATATGGGCTGTTATCATTAGCTTTTTTGAGTTTTCTTTGCCTTTTTTATAAATGATTACATTTCCTAATTTATCTACCTTTAACTCATCTACATAATCTTTAATTTCATTGATTATAATGTCTCTAACTTCTTTCTCATTACCAGATACACCTGAAGCCTCCGTTAATCTTTTTAGTAACATAATAATCCCTCCAAATTATCCCTTGTAATAGATGCTATAAAGAATGCTAATAGCTTAGCTGTGTTTTTTAAATCTTCCATGTCTATTATTTCAACTGAAGTATGCATATACCTTAATGGAATTGATAAACATAAGGTAGGTATGCCTTCCCTTGTAATTTGCATAGCCCTACCATCTGTACCAGTTGGCCCAGGTGTTACCTCTATTTGATAAGGAATATTATATTTTTTTGCTATTTCGATAATCTTATTTCTCAATCCAGGCTGAATATTTCCACCAATTGTAATCCCTGGACCCTTTCCCATATCGATTGTAGACCCTTTTTGGAGTTCAGGTGTTGAACCAAATCCTACATCTATGGCTATGCCAATATCAGGATTTATTTTATAAGTACTAGTAAAGGCACCTCTTATCCCTACTTCCTCTTGTACAGTTGCAACAAAATAAACGTCTGCTTCATGTTTTAATTTTGATAACTCCAATATTGATTCATACATAGCTGCTACTCCTGCTTTGTCGTCTAGGGATTTACCCATGACCCTATCTCCTTGCAAGGTTTTAAATTCCCTTTTTATTGTAATTGGATCTCCAATGTTAACAAGTTCTAAAACCTTTTCTTTAGGAAAACCTATATCAATAATCATATCCTCCATCTTAATTGCTCTATCGATTTCAGATGGTTCTTGTAGATGTGGTGGTTTTGAGCCAATTATTCCAAATAAATCTTCTTTACCATGTACTACTACCTCTTGCCCTAATATAGTTCTAGGGTCTATACCTCCAATATTAGTGAATCTAATAAATCCATTATCTTCAATATACTTTACCATTAATCCGATTTCATCCATATGAGCTGAGATCATTATTTTAATTGGATCATGATTATTTACACCTTTTTTTAACATTATAATATTACCTAATTTATCTGTTGTTATATGGTCGGCATGGTTATTAAACGCAGAAATAATTAAATCATTTACCTTATGTTCAAATCCTGATACGCTACTTCCATTACTTAATTTTTCTAAAAGTTCCTTCGTATCCAATTTATAACCCCCTTTTATCATATATAATATGGCGCAGAATTATTTCGATGTGCTAATTATATTATAGCATGTTGTTTATTTACATACACTAATCAATTTTTGTATAGAAAAAAGTTTTCACAGTTCTAAAATTATATCTTTCAGGCAAAATAATCTGTTCCGTGCTACCAACAAACAGTATTCCTTTACTCGATAAGCTTCTATGAAATTTTTCATATAATATTTCTTTAGCTTCATCTGTAAAATAAATCATTACATTTCTACACAAGATTAAATCTACGTTATTTGGAAAGGGGTCTTTTAAAAGGTCTATTTTTTTGAATTCAACACATTTCTTTACTTCATCCTTTATCCTATATGAGTTTCCAACTTTATCAAAGTAACTTGATTGCATATTAGAAGGTAAATTAACTAAGGCTTTTTCGGAATATATACCAATTTTAGCTTTACTCAACGCCTCCTCGTCAATATCAGTAGCTAGTATATTTATATCCATTAAATCGTAGAATTTATTCATTAGCATTACTAATGAATAAGGTTCCTCACCAGTAGAGCAAGCAGAACTCCACACTTTAAGTGGTTTATTTTTGTTACTGATGAGGTTGGGCAAAATATCCATTTCTAATACTTTCCATTGTGAAGGGTTCCTATAAAATTCTGATACATTTATAGTCAAATAGTTTATAAACTGTTCTAATAACTTTTTATCAGATTTAAGTCCCTTAAAGTATTCTTCAAAATCATCAAACCCATTTCTATTCATCAATGAGGTAATTCTTCTCTTCATCTGTTTTTCTTTATAATAATTTAAATTGATATTGATTAGGTTGTTAATATTTTCTTTGAATTTTTCGTACCTGTCCATTTTTGCCCCCTTCAACAGTGAAATTTTTATGGATTAATTAATAAAATGCAAAAATTTCTGTGGTTAAAAACCACAGAAATTTGAATGTAAAGGGGGTCTTGATGTAGCTTGTGAGGTCACATTTATATTTTCTTCAATTTTGAAAATATTATACATCAATTCCCTTTACATTTTAATTCTTATTAATGATATCTTCTACTTTAAGATCCATATCCTGGTTTTCAAAATTTATATCGTCATTTGCTTCTTCATTTAATTCTTTTTCAATAGCTCTGATACTCAAGCTTATTTTCTCTTCAGCTTCATTAATATCGATTATTTTTACTAATACCTCTTGTCCAACTTTTAGTTTATCAGATGGTTTATCTACATGTTCTCTAGAGATTTGTGAAACATGAACTAGTCCGTCTACACCTTCTTCCAATCTTACAAAAGCACCAAAATCAAGTATATTAACAACTTTTCCTAATACAATATCTCCAATTTTTCTCTTACTTAAAAATACATCCCATGGTTCGGGTAAAGTTTGTTTTAATCCTAAAGAAATTCTATTATTATCCTTATTAAAATCTAGAACTTGAACTTTTACAATATCGCCTACATTAACTATTTCTGAAGGATGTTTTACCCTATTCCAAGATAAATCGGAAATATGAATAAGTCCATCTAAGCCACCAATATCTACAAAAGCGCCAAAATCAGTTAATCTCTCGACTTTACCTTCAATTAGCTTTCCTACTTCTAAACTATTCCACAACTCCTCTATTTTTTTGTTTAACTCTTCCTCTTCGATCACTTTACTTGACAAAACTACTTTTCTCTTATTTTTATCGAAATCTATAATTCTAGCCATTAATTTTTTTCCTATATAGCTGCTTAAATCACTAACATAATTAACTGAAACTTGAGATGCTGGTATAAAGCCATTAACTCTATTAACTAATACGGATAAGCCTCCTTTTACATCTGTCAATACAGTACATTCTAAAACTTTCTTATTGTGAAAAGCTTCTTCTAATTCATCCCAACTTTTTATGATTTCTAATCTCTTTCTGGAAAGCACCACATTTCCTTCGCCATCATCTAATCTAACTATATAGACTTCTATTTCATCTCCTTCTTTATATAGATCCTTTGGTTTTACATTTTGATCACTAGATAATTCTTCTCTAGAGATTATTCCATCAGCTTTATAATTGATATTAACCATAATTTCATCATCGGTAACATATATGACTTTGCCTTTTACTATATCACCTCTATGAATTTTGGTCATTGTGTTTTCAATTGCTTCTAGCATTTCGTTATTGTCAATATTTTCCATAGTATTAACAACCTCCTTAATTATCCAATCAGGTGTGGAAGCACCTGCAGTTATTCCTATTGTATTAAATTTTAGTATCTCATGTAAAGGCAAATCTTTAGGTAATTCAATATGATAAACATTATTGCAATATTTTTTGCTAATTTCAACTAATTTATTGGTATTAGAACTATTATAGCCACCAATAACAATCACAGCATCCACCTTTTTAGCTAATTCAATACATGCTTTTTGTCTTAAATTTGTGGCATTACATATGGTATTAAATATCTTAACTTCTTCGCTTTTTTGTACTATAATATTTGATAGTTTCTCAAACTTTTCATGAGTATTTGTTGTTTGGGATACAATATAAACTTTTTTATAAGCAGGAAGATTTATTGCTTCCTCTATCTCATTAATAATTATCCCTTCATTGTTACACCATCCGTTAATTCCTATAACTTCTGGATGGTTTCTATCTCCAATAATTATTATCTTATATCCTTTATTATGATATTCTTTTACTCTATTTTGCACTGATTTTACGTAGGGACAAGTACAGTCAATTATTTCCAAATTCAAATCTTCTGCTTTTTTTTGAATATTGTAAGGTATTCCATGGGAACGGATTATAATTTTCCCTTTTTTTATTGAATCAATATTATCAATAATTTTTAACCCATTTTTATTAAGTTTTTCTACTACATATGGGTTATGAACTAAAGGACCTAATGAATAAGTGTTTACACCTCCTGCTTCAGCAATAGTTTTTTCAGCTATATCTATAGCTCTTTTTACACCAAAACATAAACCTGCATGTTCGGCAATATAAATTTTCACTACTTTTCCTCCTAAATTTTATTTAACGAATATATAGAATTTAAAATCCTCTTACTTATGGATTTATATTCTTCAGTGGAAAGTTTTTTATCGAAATACTCGCTTAAATGAATAGGTTTGCCTATATTTACTATTATTTTATGGAATGGCTTATAGTTAGATTGAATATATACTGGAACAACTGGTGATTTGCCTTTTATGCTTATAAGGGCAATACCTGGTTTTGCATTTTCTAAATCCATTTTAGCAACTCGCGTTCCTTCTGGAAAAATTCCCAACACTTTTTCTGCATTGAGTATCTTTAAAGAGGATTTAATAGCAGAAATATCTGAACCATCTCGATCTACAGGAAAAGCACCTAGCTTATATATTATTCTAGCAAGAACTTTATTTTTAAACAATTCTTTTTTTGCCATAAAAGATATTGGTCTAGGTATTGCTATTGCTAGAATAATTGGATCCAAGGCGCTAATGTGGTTAGAACACAATACAATGCTTCCTTCTGAAGGAATGTTTTCTTTGCCTATAATATCGATTCTAAAAAGTATATTAAAAACTATAATTGCAAAAAATCTAATAATTTTGTAAAAAAGCAAATAACTACCCCCTTTCAATTATTTCAATAATTTCATTTACACATTCATCTATAGTCTTATTAGTAGTGTCTATAAGATGAGCATCGGGACTTTTTTTAAGAGGAGCAATTTCGCGGGTACTATCTATTTCATCTCTTTTCTTAATTTCAATTAAAATTTGATCATAGGTAATATCTTTTTCCCCTTTTTCTAGTAATTCTTTATATCTTCTTCTTGCTCTTTCTTCAACGGAAGCAGTTATAAAAAACTTATAATTAGCATGGGGGAGGACTACCGTTCCTATGTCTCTTCCATCCATAATGACATTGTTAGATTCAGACAATTTTCTTTGCATATCTACCATTTTTTTTCTGACTTCTGCTATTTTAGAGATCTCTGAAACATGATTTGTAACAATATTTTTTCTTATTTCCTCGTCAACCTTTATCCCATCTAAATATACATGGTTGTTTATAAACTCGATTGTAGTATCTTCCATTATTTCTAATATACTTTTAACATCGTTAGGGTTAATTCCTTTATTGATAACTTTTAAAGTTAATGCACGATACATAGCTCCAGTATCGATATATTCTAGTTTTAAAACTTCTGCTATTTTTTTTGAAATAGTGCTTTTACCTGCACCAGCAGGCCCATCTACTGCTACGATTATTTTTTTATTAACCATAGTAATCCTCCTAATAAAAACATAACCACCCATTGGTGGCATCCGTTGTTATTATATATTTAAATCAGGTCTCAATGTTTTAGCTTTTTTAAGATAGACATGTTTTACGCTTTCTTGATCTAAGCAGTCCTGATACAAAACCATAACCCTAATACACTTGTCTAAACTACCTACAACATCCATTTCATTGAAACACATTAAACCACATTGAGTGTAACCTAACAACCTAGCAGCCTTAGCGGGGTAAACAGCATTTAAATCTTTAGTTGCAGAGAATAAAATGCTTATAACTTTTTCTCTTTGTATATTATTTCTATTTTCAATTTCTAATAATAACTCCCTTGTAGCATCAAGTATATCAGCCTCATTATTAGAATTTGCTGTTGTAGCACCTCTAATTGAAACGATTTTCAACTTTATCACTTCCTCTAATAATTATATATTAATTTATGCAATGAAACAAGCTATTTTAGTCGAACTTTAGCTAATATTTCAATACTTTGTGAAGTGGTAATAGTAGTTTCTAATTGAGGCTCATCTATGTTATTACTGATTCCTACCACTTTAATTTTTAACTTTTTATCATATCTAGTTCCATCTATTTCAACTATATCATTTTGGTATACTTGGATACTAATTTCATCTTTATCCGTGAAATCTCCAGCGTATTCTCCATTTATAAGAACTGAAACGTCATTATATTCCGGTGTCATGTTCTTTAGTACTATTACTCCATTATTTAGTGAATCCACGGAAGCGGATAATAAGGAAAAGGTGTTGTTTTTGCTACCTATGTAGTTTGTTGCCATGTGGTCATTATAATTGAAAAATTGAACAGTTAGTAATGTTAGGAATGAAATAATAGATAATATTATAAGTATATTTCCTATAAAATTGAAATTGGGTTTCATATTAGCCTCCTAAATCCATACTTTATTATACTCTATGCTTATTTTTTACAATTGATGAAGATATTATAAGGCTAATTGAAACTCAATTAAACATGCATACCTGCTAAATATCCAGTGGAATAAGCAATCTGAAGATTATAGCCTCCAGTTAATCCATCTACATCGATTATTTCACCACAAAAGAAGAGACCTGGTACAAGTTTAGATTCCATAGTTGATGGATTAATTTCATTGGTAGCTACTCCTCCTGATGTAACAATTGCTTCTTCTAAAGGTCTAAACCTCTTAAAAGTTAAGGGAAGATTCTTAATTGTATTTACTAGTCTTAATCTTTCTTCTCTGGTTACTTGGTTTATTGATTTAACTTCATTAACTGATGAAATATTTAAAACTACTGGTATTAATTTAGCTGGTAACAGTTCATTTAAACCATTCTTAATTTGTTTATTATTGAACTTCTCAAAATCCCTTAAAATTCTTTTATCCAATTTTTCTTTGTTTAAGGCTGGCTTTAAATCCACATACAGATTGATTTTCTTATTTAAGTATTTATTGAGAACATTGCTGGTTGATAATACGATAGGTCCAGATATGCCATAATGGGTAAATATCATTTCTCCAAATTCTTCATTTATTATTTTATTATCAACCACACTAGTCAATTTTACATTTCTAAGGGAAAGACCTTGTAATTCTTTTACGAAATTTTCCTCTATTACAATAGGCACTAATGAAGGTTTTAAAGGTATAATACTATGTCCAAAATTTTTTGCAAAATTATATCCATCACCTGTAGAACCGGTGGAGGGGTAGGATTTACCCCCGGTAGCTATTATTAATTTATCAAAATAGTCTATAGTATTGTCTTGAAATTCTAATAAGAAATGATTGTTGGTTTTATTTACCTTTATTACTCTCTTATTTAATAATACTTTGACATTATTGTTTATAAGAAATTTTTGAAAGGCTTTTATTACATCACTTGATTTATCAGATATTGGAAATACTCTATTTCCCCTTTCTACTTTAACTTTTAAACCATAGGAAGCTAATAGTTTTAATATATCCTCGTTTGTAAAGGAGTAGAAACTGCTATACAAGAACTCTTTATTTGTTATTATATTATCAAAAAAGTCTTCAATGGATGAGGCATTGGTTATATTACATCTACCCTTTCCTGTTATGAATAATTTCTTACCTAGTCTGTCGTTCCTCTCAATTAGAGTAACATTTTTACCTCTCGATCCTGCAAATCCTGCAGCTATAATTCCTGCTGGACCACCTCCAATTACTCCAACTTTCATACTTATTTACCTCCTGATTATTTCATAGCTGTATTTTTTCATATGACTGTTTGCTTGGTAGTTTTAACAATTATTTTTCGTTTAGTTCAATACTTTTCAAGTGATTAGTATCATTTAATAATTTCAGTACCTTATTATACTCCCTTATTTCTATTATCGATAGGCCGACATTGCTTATTGTCAAGTTTTTAAAATTGCTTAAACTAATATCCAACAACCCTAAAATAATAGTTTTTATAGTTGCACTATGGGAGACAATAAGTACATTTTCAAAATCTTGATGGATAATTTTATTAATCCCATTCATTGCTCTTTCCTGCAGTTCTTTCAATGTTTCAGCCTTATTTACATAAAATTTTTCTGGAGCTGTCATCCATAAAATCATTTCTTCTTCATAGTTTTTCATCAATTCCTCGGTAGATAGCCCTTCCCAAATACCAAAATTTATCTCTCTAAATTCCTCCATTGGAATTACATCTAAATTTAGATTTTCACCAATAATTTGAGCAGTTTTATAGGCTCTAATTAAATCGCTAGAATAAATTATATCTATTTTTTCATATTTTAATCTTTTTCCTATTAATTGAGCTTGTTTTATGCCTTTAGCTGTGAGGGCAATATCATTTTGTCCTTGAATTTTTTTGATGGTATTCCATTCAGATTCACCATGTCTTACCAAATATATTTTTTTCATGTGATACCTCCTGTAAGTGATTTATGTCCTGTAAACTAAAATGAAAATTGAGGACTCTAACATTCTCAATGTTACAATGTTTTTGAAGGATGAATTGTTATATGAAAGATTGTATCACTTAAGTATTAAAAATACAATAATTAAGAATTTTATTATTACTATGGAAAGTTTGAAGGATATCAAAAATATTCTTGCTGTTTACCTCTATTAATCAACTCATTATGATCTTTTATTATATTAAACCCAGACCTTGCAAATCTTACAGACATTAAACCACATCCTTACCACTAAAACCCTAACACGGATAAAAACTCAACATACTCTTTAGCCTTCTCCAAATTATTTCTTATTCTCTCAGGATTTTCACCATGCCTTGATCTAATAAGAGCCATTTCTATATTGTCTAAAACTTCAAGTGTATAGTAAATTGGGGTTCTATAACTTACATTCAACGATTCCGTGTAAAGTCTATCCTCTATTTCTGATCTCCTATCCTGCAGCTCTATAAAAGTATCTACATCCATATGATTATTGGCTAAATCTAACGCTTCCAAATCATTTAAAAATCTTGTGATATCCTCTTTTATTTCCTCAAATACATTATCCAAACTACCATCCATATCTGTTATCGATGTTAATGCTACTCCTGCAAAAGTCAGTATGCTATATTCACGAGGTTCTAAATAATATAAATCAATAACTTTTTCCTCACCATCCCAACTTACTTCTACACCTAATGCCTCAGACAATGCTCGTAACGGAACATAGGTAGTTCCTTTGTAAATGAAGTGGTCAACTTCTTTCAACTCACCCTCCACATAAATAGTAGCAGGATTTAGTTCAACCTCAATAGTTTGCTTTTTACTGGCTGCAAACCCAGTTAAAGTTACAGCAAAAATCAATGTAGCCACTAAAAATCCTTTTACAAAATTTTTCATGATTAAATTCCCCCTTTTCTTTTTTTGTATATTATACAATATTTCCCATATTTCTGCAAAATTTTCTATAAATGAGTATGATTATATAGTAAAGATAAATAGTTTTGATGTTATTTTTTGATTTTTTGGTTTTTATTAATATATCAATTATGATAAAATCATATGTGTTAGTTATACAAGACACATAAAGAAAAACTACCATGTGTAAATGGTAGTTTTAAAAATTATTAATATCATTAATACTGCTATTTTTCGTACTATAAACATTGTGCTTCTTCCATATCTTTTCTAAATCTTCAAAGTATGAAGTAGTATCTTCTTTTCTTTCAGTACCTAAGGCAATTATAAAAGCATTTATTAAACTCATAGGAGCTACAAGAGAATCAACGAAAGATAGCATATTGCTAGTAGCAATCAATGTAACATCTGCATATTGTGCAGCTGGGGATAGTAAACTGTCGGTAATACCTATTATTTTACATCCTTTTTCCTTGGCGTAATCTAATGCTTCTAGGGTCCGGTTAGAATACCTAGGATAGCTTATTCCAATAACAACATCTTTATCTGTTGCTTTTAATAATTGTTCGAATACATCACTAGGACCAGCAGTTACTACTTTGACGTTATTAAGTAAAAAGTTTAAGTAAAAACCTAAGTAACCGGCTAAAAAGGATGAACTTCTAAGACCAAGAACATATACATTATTTGCTTTTAAGGTTATTTCTATAGCCTTTTGAAAAGCAATATAATCTATTTCATGAATAGTTTTTTCGATATTATCCATATCCTTTTTTAATACCTGCTTTAAAGCATTTTCATAATCTGTAAAATTAGAACTTAAAGAAATTCTTTGAACGGTAGTCAACTTATTTTTTACTAACTCTTGTAACTCCTTTTGTAACTCCCTATATCCATTATATCCTAATGTATTTGCGAACCTAACTACGGTAGATTCACTTACCCCTACTGCATCGCCTAGAACTGCAGCAGTCATGAAAGCGGCTCTATCATAATTATGCATAATGAATTCTGCTATTAATTTTTGTCCTTTACTTAAACGTGGAAAACTATTTTGTATTACCTTTATTAAATCAATATGTTTATCCATATGATCTACCCTTTTCAATTTTTTATTAAATTAAAACCTTCTTCTAGTGCTTTTTTATTCAAATCTTCAGTGCCTCGTGGTACTCTGTTTAATACTGCTTTTTCTAATGATTCTTTGCTTACTACATTTGTCAATTCGTAAATGCTTCCTAAAGCTACAATATTTGCTACCATAGGTTTTCCTAACTTATTAGTTGCAGTATCCAGTATAGGAACAGAATATATCTTTATATCCTTTCTATTAGGCTTATTAGCAATCGAATCATCTATTATCAATGTTCCGCCTTCTTTTAAAGAATTGATATATTTATTACAAGCGCTTTCAGTTAAGGCCAATAATACATCACATTTATCTACCTTTGGATAGTTTATAATACTATCTGAAATTATGACTTCCGCCTTACTAGCGCCCCCCCTTGCTTCAGGTCCATAGGATTGAGACTGGACCACGTTTTTACCATCGTATAATGCTGCTTCAGCTAAAATTATTCCAGCTAAAATTAATCCCTGCCCCCCTGAACCGCTTAATCTAAACTCTTGATGAATCATATTAAATCTCCCCTTTAAAAGATTCTATAATCTTTTCATATTGCTTTGTAAATTCTGGTCTTTCTCCCCTATAAATTTCTCCAACAACAATTTTACCAGCCCTTTTTTCTTCAGGGAGCTTATCATAAGCAGTCTTGTTTATCGTTCTTTCTTTTAAATATTTGATCATATCTACCCCATCGCCCTTTTTATTCTTTCTACCATAGTAAGTAGGGCAAGTCGTGATAGTTTCAATAAATGAAAACCCTTTATTCTTAATTCCTTCCTCCACCTGTTTGATTATCATGTTAGGATTATATAATGAGGCCCTACTAACATAAGTTGCCCCTGCAGCTATGGCTAAATCACATAGATCAAAATTAGGATCAATATTGCCAAAAGGTGCAGTAGTTCCTATATCACCTGTGGGTGTAGTTGGTGAATATTGACCTCCAGTCATGCCATATATATTATTATTAAATACAATTGTGGTAATATCGATATTTCTTCTAGCTGCATGAATTAAGTGGTTTCCACCAATTGCAGCACAATCGCCATCTCCTGTTATAACTATTACATTAAGTTTAGGATTTGCTAATTTAATCCCCGTAGCAAAAGCTAAAGCCCTTCCATGAGTAGTATGAACAGTATTAAAGTCTAGATATCCAGACGCCCTAGAGGAACATCCGATACCAGAAACTATACATACATCATTTTGGTCTAACCCAATATTATCAATTGCCTTGACTATAGCTCTAGTTACTGTACCATTTCCACAACCGGGACACCAAATGTGAGGTAAAGTCTCCGTTCTAAAATATTTTTCAATTAAATGGCTAGCCACATTAACCCCTCCTGCTTTCTATGAATGAGATAATCTCCTCTGGATTAATTAATTCTCCATTTACTCGTCCGTAACTTTCAACGCTAGTATACTTCCCAGCAATTCTGTCTATTACTTCAAAATATTGGCCCATGTTCATTTCAACGACGGTTATTCTCTTAACACTTTTTGCTAATTTATTTATTTGCTTGTCTGCAATTGGCCAAATAGTTATAGGTCTAAATAAACCAATATTCCTGCCACTTTCTCTTAATTTGTCTACAGCGGATTTTGCTGACCTTGCTGTTGCTCCATAGGCTATTATGGCTTCATCTGCGTCTTCCAGTCTATATTCCTCATACTCAACTATGTCATCTTTGTTTTCTTCTATCTTATTAACTAGCCTTCTTATCAGCTTTTCAGCAATTTCCTTATCATTAGTAGGGAATCCATTTTTCCCATGTACTAAACCAGTAACATGATACCTATATCCTTTACCAAAACTTGCCATTTCAGGTACTATATCTCCTTGTTTAACCTCATAAGGTTTATATTCTTCAGGAGTAGAAGTTGGCTCTTTTCTATTATATATTTTTATTTCATCTGCATTAGGCATTTCTATTTTTTCTCTCATATGACCAATTACTTCATCCATCAATAGTATAACTGGGGTTCGATATTTTTCAGACAAATTAAAAGCTTTAATAGTAGTATCAAATATTTCCTTTACTGTAGATGGATATAATGCAATAATAGAATGCTCACCATGAGTCCCCCATCTAGCTTGCATAATATCTCCCTGTGCTGGTGAAGTCGGCAACCCTGTACTTGGTCCTCCCCTTTGAACATTTACAATTACACATGGAACTTCTGCCATAATAGCATAGCCAATGCCTTCTTGTTTAAGAGAAAATCCTGGGCCGCTAGTTGCAGTCATGGATTTCTTACCAGCTAAAGAAGCTCCTATAATGGCACTTACGCTTGCAATCTCATCTTCCATTTGTATAAATTTCCCACCAATTTTAGGCAATCTAGCAGCTGAGATTTCTGCAATCTCTGTTGAAGGGGTAATTGGATAACCTGCAAAGAATTTCATACCAGCAACTATAGCACCTTCAACGCAAGCTTCATTTCCTTGCATTAATTTTACATTGTTTTTAGGCATTTGATTTACCTCCTAAATAAATAGCATAATCAGGACATCTCAATTCACATTGACCGCACTGAATACATGCACTTAAATCCTTAATATGTATTTTTCCGTTTTTTATTTCAAGTACATCTTTAGGACAAAAAGCAACACATATACCGCATCCTTTGCATAGCTCTATTTCCACATTAAGCTTTTCAACTATTTTCAATGAATGCTCCCCCTTATTGTGATTTTTTCTACTATTATAATAACAAAATTATACTATTCATGCAAGAATTATTTCATATTTTTACTAACTTAATTAAATTTGCAAGTTTTATTTCATTATTTAGAAAAAAACAGCCCCTTTTCGGGCTTGTTTTATACTGGATAAACACTGAATTCTTCGTCTAATAAGCTAACATCTATTTTATACTTCTCCACTTGTCTATGTTTGAAAAAATCAAGAGCAACTTGTGGGAACAATGCGTAGGTTAATACATCTTCTTCTTGTTCTATATACTCTTTAATTTCTTTCCTCAACTTATCTAACTCGGGCTCTAACAAATCTGCAGGTCTGCCAGCAAATACTTCTTCATCTCCAATAATCTTCTTTTTTATCTCTTCTTTTATAGGTACAGCTGGTTTCCCATATAATCCTTTAACATAGTTTTTAGTCTCTTTTGGAACCATTTTATATCTCTCACCTAATAATACATTAAATACTGCTGTAGTCCCAACCATTTGACTCATAGGAGTAACCAAAGGCGGATATCCTAAATCCTCTCTAACTTTAGGGACTTCCTCTAACACTTCCTCAAATTTATCTAATGCTCCCTGACTATTTAATTGAGAAACGAGATTTGAAAGCATTCCACCAGGTATTTGATATCTTAAAGTTCTAACATCCACATTTAGCACCTTCTCGCTTAGTAATCCTTCCTTTAAATATCTATCCCTTAACTGCTTAAAATAGTCGCTAACTTCTAATAATAAGTCCATATTTATATCCGGGTAATAAGGCGATCCTTGTAGCGACGCCACCATTGATTCAGTTGCTGGTTGACTAGTACCCATTCCTAAAGGTGATATGGCTGTATCTATAATATCTGCACCTGCTTCAATTGCTTTCATATAAGTTTGATTTGCTATTCCACTAGTAAAGTGAGAGTGAATTTGAATTGGTAATGATATATTTTCTTTAAGACCCCTTACAAGCTTTTCAGCTTCGTAAGGCATCAATATTCCAGACATATCCTTTATGCAAATTGAATCTGCTCCCATTTTTTCAAACTCAATACTTAATTTTATATAATATTCATTGTTATGAACTGGACTGGTAGTATATGAGATAGCTGCTTGTGCCTGTCCTCCATATTTCTTAGTAAATTCTATAGATTTTTTAATATTTCGAGGGTCGTTTAGCGCATCAAATATTCTGATAATGTCAATTCCATTTTCTATAGATTTTTTTATAAACATTTCAACTATATCATCGGGATAATGCTTATATCCTAATAGATTTTGCCCTCTTAATAACATCTGTAATTTAGTATTTTTAAAAGCTTTCCTTAAAGATCTTAATCTCTCCCAAGGATCTTCTTTCAAAAATCTCAAACAACTGTCAAAAGTAGCTCCTCCCCACACTTCAAGAGAATGAAATCCAATTTTATCTAGTTTTTCAGCTATTGGTAGCATATCCTCAGTTTTCATCCTAGTAGCAATTAATGACTGATGTGCATCTCTTAATGTAGTATCAGTTATTTTTACTCCTGCCATTAAAACCCCTCCCATTATAATTTTTCAACGCCATATAATGTTGGCGGATAGTTCTTTTGATTTAAAAAATTGAATTCTATAACATGATATTCATTTTGACGAAGGCTTCTTAAAAAATTCATTACCCCTTCTTTCTCTTCAATGCCTCCTTCGTGACCAGTATAACAAGTTACTAGTAGTAATCCATTACTTTTTAAAAGGGATAAAGATTTTTCTAAACTTATTAAGGTAGTATTAACATTAGTCTTTATCTTTTTATTTCCACCTGGCAAATAACCTAGATTATATATAGCAAAATTTATATTTTCATTAACATGCTTGTCTATATTTTCATGACCATCCTCAATAAGGATCACCCTATTTTCTAGATTTTCATTATAGAGTTTTTCCCTAGTTATATTCAAAGCTACAGATTGAATATCAAAACCATAGACTTTTCCACTTTCCCCTACCAACTTTGCCAGTAAAACAGTATCGTTCCCATTTCCTACCGTGCAGTCACAAACCCTATAACCTTCTTTTACATAAAAGCACATTAACTTCTTTGCTAGATCTACAGCATTATTAAAATATTCAAATCTCATAAACCTCACCATAACAAGATTTATTAAAAAAATCGTTTATTTTCAAAATTAGTGGGAATTCCTCTTTCAAAGAATCATTATGCTTGAATCCAATTTTCTCTAAATAAATATCATAATTATGATAATACACTTTATTGATACCCATAGATTGACATTTAAATAATAGCCCTCTCAAAATACTCTCTCCATAGTTAGAACCCCTATAGGTTTCATTTACTACTATATACTTCAATATTCCGTAACTCTCAACAATGGATACCTTTCCAACTCCTATTATATTTTGTCTAGATCTTAACACATATATAATTCCCTCAGTCAAATCATCTTTTATTTTATTATCCACTAAAACAGTATTAACAGCATCAATATCCTCCTTATCAATTTGGGTTAACGTTATCAATAAAGCATCACTCCCATGTTCATTATAGTTAATATATAATAAAAAATAAAGTTGCTTATAAAAATCATATCATACCATTGTTCTAGAGGGATTTTAGATACTTAATTTCCTTATCAGTTAAATGTCTCCATTTTCCAACTTCTAAATCTCCCAATTCCAACTTCCCTATTGCAATTCTTTTTAAATTTATTACTGGATGTCTTATGTATTCACACATTTTTCTAACCTGTCTATTTCTTCCTTCATGAATCGCTATTTCCAACAAAGATCTATTTCCATAACTTTTTACAATTTTTACATAGGCTCTGGCAGTCTTTCTTCCTTCAATCATTAAACCCTTTCTAAACTTGTTTAATTTCTTACTATTTGGTATACCTTCGACTAATGCTAAATATTTTTTTTGCACTTCATATTTTGGATGAGTCAATTTATAAGCTAAATTGCCATCATTAGTTAATAGAAGCAATCCAGAAGTATCCTTATCAAGTCTCCCAATAGGGAATATTCTTGCATCTATTCCTTCAATTAAATCCATTATTATTTTATCATCTGGGTGACCTTTAACAGTTGTCACATAACCTACAGGTTTATTTAACATTATATATATTTTTTTTCCTTCTAGCTTTACTATCTTATTATCAACTTTAACTATATCCTTTTTAGGATCCACTTTAGTTCCCAATTCTTTTATTACTTGGTCATTTACTTTAACCCTCCCCTGTAAAATTAGTTCTTCTGCTTTTCTCCTTGAGGTTATTCCCGCTTGAGCTATATATTTTTGCAATCTCATATACTAAACCTCCCTCTTGATACTAAATCCATTTTAGCTAATTAATGAGATTTTGTAAATTACATATATTTTGCCTTGATAGATAATTTTCATTTCTAATTAAATTACATAGGTTAATTATCATGGTTTTTCTTACCATAAAAAATAAAGCCTTTGGGCCTATTAATCTCTAAACCTTCTAATTATCCTTTTAATAATTGATAATTGATCTATATTTTCTTTTGCTATTATCCTATCTTTATGAATAATTTGTCCATCTAAATAAACTGTTATATCTCCTATTTCATCACCCTTATTTATAGGGGCTTCCAAATAGTTGGGAAGTTTTATATTTAGCTTTACTTTTTCAAGCTCCTCTTCTTTCAACGGATATAGAAAGGTTCTTTTTGCGATTGCAGGTATGATCTCCTTTTCTCCATTTATAACAGGTATATTTTTGAAAAATTTCCCTTCTTCGTATATTACATAGTTCTTAAAATTTTCAAATCCATAATCCATTAACTTGTAGCAATCGTTAAACCAATTGCTTGCATTTAATACCACTGCAATTAATTGGATATTATTTTTAGTAGCACTAGTTACCAAACATCTTCCAGACATAATGGTATAGCCTGTTTTTACTCCATCACCTCCTGGATATTCCCATAAGGTCTTATTTTTATTATAAAAAATATTATTCTTATTTCTGTTAGCCCTCCAAGTTTTAGTGCTTACTATTTCCTGAAATTTTTCTATTTCAAGTGCTTCTGCTGTTATTAACGCTAAATCGTATGCTGTTGTATAGTGATTATCAGCATATAGACCATGGGGGTTAACAAAATTTGTATTTATTGCACCTATTTCTCTAGCTTTACCATTCATAAGTTCAACAAAACTTTCCAAATCATTTCCAATATGATTCGCAATTGCCATTGCAGAATCGTTGCCCGACCTTAACATTAAACCGTACAATAAATCTTCTAAAGTTAAAGTTTCACCTTCTGCCAAATAAATACTTGAACCTTCAATTCCAACCGAATTTTTTTTTATTGTTACTAAATCATTTATATTGCCATTTTCTAAGGCTATTAAAGCAGTCATAATTTTTGTTGTACTAGCCATTGGCAATTTAATATGAGGTTGGTAACTAAATAAAATCCGCTTCGAATTTCTATCTATAAGAATAGCACTTTGAGCACTTATGGCAGGTTTTTCTCCACAGACTACAGTATTAACAACTAATAAAGCTATTGATAAAAAAACCAAGAATATATGCTTCAACAATAAAACCTCCTTTTCAGTAAAATTAATAGAAGCAGAAATGTTCTGCTTCTTAAGATGGATTATGGACATTGTCTAAGTTCTCTCGTTCATTCTTGTACTGTTTTTCTTTTTTTATGGACTGTTGAATGCTATCTGCCAATTTATTTATAAAATCAAACAAACTAGCTAAAGCAGTGTTGCCCTCATCTACAGTTAGCAATTTAATATGACCATTTCCTGCTACAATAAACCCTACTGGTTGAACCGAAACTCCAGCTCCGCTTCCTCCGCCAAAGGGTAATTTGAGTTCATCAGGTCCATTTTGTGATGAGTTATTTTTTTTATTGAATTCACTGCCTCCTGATGCAAATCCAAAGGAAATCTTTGATACAGGTATAATGACCAATCCATCTGGAGATTGTACAGGTTCTCCAACTATAGTATTTACATCGACCATTTCTTTCAAGCTATTCATAGTAGTTTTCATTAACCCTTCTATTGGATGTTCTGTCAACCTTCTCACCACCTTTATTAGATTTTAAAATCCAAATCCATACAGTTATAATATAGACCATTCTTATTTTTATTATGCAATTAAATTCAATCTCCAACTGATTTTCTAAAAAGCAAGGAATTACATTAAAACTCAATTTTTTCACATCTTTTTCATTCAAAAGTAAACCGACGATAAAACTCTTAATAATCCAAATGAACCCAGTTATCATCCCAACAAGAAATGCATCCTTTAACCCTATTCTTGTTTCCCAATGAATATGTTCAACGACAATCTTTTTTAAAATGGTATTTACAAACTGTTTGTATTTATCATCCCTAAATAATGATCTTGTTCTATCTATAAATCCAGTATTATATTTCCTACTTCTATTCTCCTTATCAAAAGGATATATTTCAGGCTTTATTAAACCAAACAAATATGATGTAGTGACTTCTAAATAGCTATAATCCATTCCATATCTAAAATCAATAGTAAATTTTACCGGATATATCAATAATAGGACTAATAGTATTGGTATAATGAATACGATGTACTTCATCCTTTCACCCCAAACGTTATCTAACAATACCTATTTTCTCCAAAAAGAAGAAAATGATACATATTTTACATGTATCAAAAAAATGAGATAATTTATGTATTTGTGGTCAAAAAAAACTTGTGAGAATATACATTAATTCCCCAAGTCTTCAAATTTTTCATCAATTTCATAATCTAACAAAGGTGGAAGTTCATTAATATCTTTTAAACCAAAATATCTTAAAAACTCTTTTGTAGTTCCATATATTATTGGACGACCAGTCTTTTCCAACCTTCCCTTCTCTTCAATTAACTTTTTATTTAATAAGGTTTCCAAGGCTTTATCACATCTTACTCCTCTAATCGCTTCTATCTCACTTTTTGTAATTGGTTGCTTATAAGCTATTATAGAAAGGGTTTCCAAAGCTGCATTGGAAAGATTCCTATTATTTTTATTCTGAGTCAGCTTGCTTATCCAAGGATAAAACTCAGGTCTAGTTGATAGCTGGTAAGTATCCTCTACTTGTACTATTTTTAATCCCCTTCGGTTATAATCGAATTCATCAATCATTTCCTTCAAAATATCCTTAATGGTGTTATTGTCTTCCTCTAATATATATGCAATATCCTTTATAGATAAAGGATCCCCCCAAACAAATAATAAGGATTCAATAATAGCTTTCAATTCTCTTCTGTCCACTTATACTACACCCTCTTTATCATTTTTAGTGATTATAATATCATCAAAATTATTTTCTTGATATATTTTTATATATTTTATCCTTATTAGTTCTAGTAAGGATAAAAAGGTAACCACTATCTCTTTCCTGTTAAAAGTTTTTCCTAATAATTGACTAAATTTTATTTTTTTATTATGTTTAAGTATTTCCTTCATTTTCGCTATAGAATCATCAAGAGTATATTCTTCCTTTTGAATTTCATTTAAAATAATAGAACTATTGTCCCCATACCTTTTTCTTACTATATTATTTAATGCTTTAACCAAGTCCTTAAGTTCCATTTGCTCTAAAAAGTCTGTTTTATCTACAAAAGGACTTAAATCTTCCTGTGGCTTATAATATACCTTATTTTGTATATCTTCTAATTGTCTAAATCTATTGGTAACTTCTTTATATTTTTTATATTCTACTAATTTTCTTACCAATTCTAATCTTGGGTCATCATCGTCTTCTTCTGACATTTCTTCATTAGCTCCTTTTTTTGTCTGAGGAAGCAATAATTTTGATTTTATTTCTAATAAGGTTGAAGCCATTATTAAAAAATCACTTGTTACTTCTAAGTCTAATTCCTCCATTTTTGATATATAATCTAAGTATTGCTCTGTTATTTCATTAATTGGTATATCATAAATATCAATTTGAGCTTTTTCTATAAGATGTAATAGAAGATCCATAGGACCTTCAAAAGTTTTCAATACAATTTTGTATCCCATAATGCACTCCTATCAAGTTATGATTTTTATTAATAAATTCATACTAATATAAATAAGCGGACTTAGTATCTTATCTATAGTATCAGTAATAATTAATAATATTAAAACTATATATAAATACCGTTCATTTTTATAGAATAGGTATTCATATTTATCTGGTAGCAAACTTGCTAGAATTTTAGAACCATCTAGAGGGGGAAAGGGTAATAAATTAAAAACCCCTAACATTATATTGTACCACAATGCTATTAGTAAAATATTTTGCATCAAATAACTGGTAACTATATTTTTTGACAATATTATCCCAATAATTATAGCTAAAATAAAGTTCGACAATGGTCCAGCTAAAGAAACAAGCAAAGTATCTCTCTTTCTATTTTTAAAATAAATAGGATTTATGGGTACAGGCTTGGCCCACCCAAATCTAAAAATAAGCATAAAAATTAAGCCGACCACATCTAAATGTTTTAAAGGATTTAAAGATAATCTGCCTGAATTTTTAGCTGTGTTATCCCCTAATAAATATGCCATATATCCGTGTGAGAACTCATGAACTATTATTGCTAATAATAAACCTGGAAACCTTAATATTATATCCTGCATTTTATCTATCTCCTTTAATTATTTAACCTCGACTTGCAAGTCGAGGTTTCTGATTCTATTTTATAATGTTTTAGTGTAAAATACAAATAGTATTTATTATCATTTGCTAATTAGTAAACTTTTTATAGTTTTTTTAAGCATTTCTTTAAAGTTAGCCTTATCTACTTTAGTCCTTGAAACCAATCTGATTGTATCTGCTTCATGACCATCAACTCTTACAATTAACCTGCCAATTTCTTGCCCTTTTTCAATTGGACCTTCTAAAAAATCAGGCAAAACTATTTCTTTGCTTATATTTGCTTTATCGCCTTTAGATATTAGTATAATGCTATCTCGATCTAAGACTGCTTCTACGTGTGAAATATTACCTTTATGAACCGGAACCTTACCTAGTATATCTCCTCTTTTTCCTATGGTTATAGAATCATAATTAGCAAATCCATAATCTAGCAATTTTATGGTTTCATCAAATCTTATCTTTGATGTTTCAGCCCCCATAATGACGGCTATTAATTCAAGATTACCTCTTTTAGCAGATGCTGCTAAACAATATCCTGCTTTGCTTGTCGAGCCGGTTTTTATCCCTGTAGTTCCATCATAATCCTTTACTAGTCTGTTGGTATTAACAAGGCTTTGTACTTTATCTTTCTTTATTCCTACTAATATTTCATCCATATATATAGTTAACCATCTATGTATTTCATCGTATTTTAATAATTCTGCGGACATTAACGCTACATCGTAAGCTGAAACATATTGGTTGTCATCAGGAAGCCCTGTTGCATTGGTAAAATTCGTATTCTTCATCCCTAATTCTTTTGCTTTGTCATTCATCATTTTAACAAATAGTTCTTCACTACCTGCTATATGTTCTGCTAAAGCCACAGAAGCATCGTTAGCAGACCTTATGGTTATTGCTTTAAACAGGTTCTCAACCGTTTGGGTTTCCCCTTCTTCAAGCCAAAGTTGACTTCCACCCATTCCTGCTGCATGAGAACTTATCCTTACATTATCCGTTAATTTTATTTTACCTGATTCTAAAGCTTCCATTCCCAGCAATAGGGTCATTATTTTACTTATGCTAGCAGGAGGTACTTTCTTGTGAGAATTTTTTTCGTACAAAACTTCTCCGGTATTAAAATCCATCAATATGGCAGACTTAGCTTGAATATTTAATTTATCATCAGCATAAATCCTATAAGGTGTGGAAGCAAAAATCATTAATATCAGAATGAAGGAAATGATTCGCCTATTCACTTTATAACCTCCCAAATTAATCTTTACTTTTATGGTATCCATTCAATTCCTTAGTTATACAAACTATTATTAAAAATTAAAAACTCTACATAAAAAAACACCTTGTAATAGATTACAAGGTGTTAAATATAAAATACACTTAATATAATTCGACACCATCTTTAGTTACAAGGCCATATATTAATTTTTTGGGTTCTTCATTCCTAGTGCCAATTACATATATATTCTGCAACCTTTTTTCTACTTCCTTACCTAGTTCCATATCGTTACAATGTATTTCAGCTAATGTTTCATCAATTTCTACTTTATCGTCTACCTTTTTAACTAAAATAATACCAGAAGAATAATCTATGGTAGACTCCATATTTTCTCTACCTGCTCCAAGTAACAAAGCACATTGACCAATTTCTTCAGCATTTAAGGATTTAACATAACCAGATTTGGTACTTTTAACTTGAATTATATACTCTGATTTTGGTAATAAATTTAAATTTTCTACCTGACTGATATCTCCTTCCTGATACTTAACTAGTTCTTTAAACTTATCATAGGCAGCTCCACTTTTAATTATTTGTTCTAACAATTCTCGTCCTTCAATTTCAGTTTCAACTCTTTTTGCTAAAACTAACAATTTGGAGCCTATGAATAAGCTAAGTTGTAGCAAATCTTCCGGACCATTTCCCTGTAAAGTCTCAATGGCTTCCTTAACTTCCAAAGCATTTCCAACAGCTCTTCCTAAAGGTTCATCCATATTGGATATTACTGCTATTGTTTCTCTACCATACCCTTGTCCAATATCTACCATAGCTTTAGCTAATTCAATGGCGTCATCAAGCTTTTTCATAAAAGCTCCACTTCCGATTTTAACATCTAATATAATTGCATTTGAACCAATAGCCAACTTTTTACTCATAATACTACTAGCAATTAAAGATAAATTCTCTACCGTAGCTGTAACATCTCTTAAAGCATAAAGTTTTTTGTCTGCTGGTGCTATATTGGCAGTTTGACTACATATGCAAATATTAGTTTGATTTGCATTATTAATAAGTTCTTCATCATCAAGCTCTACTCTAAATCCTCTAAAAGACTCCAGTTTGTCCAATGTACCTCCAGTATGACCTAAACCTCTTCCAGACATTTTTACAAATGGTACTCCACATGCGGCAACCATAGGACCTACTATTAAGGTTACAGTATCACCTACTCCTCCTGTAGAATGTTTATCTACCTTTATTCCATTTATTCCAGATAAGTCTACTATATCCCCTGAGTTTATCATTGCCTTGGTTAAATCTAAAGTTTCCCTTTTATTCATCTTGTTGAAATAGATAGCCATCAACAAAGCGGACATTTGATAATCTGGTATTTCTCCATTAGTATACTTCTCTACAATGAAGTTAATTTCTTCAGTAGTAAGTTCCTCCTTATCCCTCTTTTTTTTAATAATGTCGTATATCCTCATCTATTACACCCCTTATTATAATTAGATAGTATGCCAACTATCAGTTTCTCGAACTTACCTTTAACTTTTAAAGAAGTTTCTATAACTTCTTCATGGCTTAAAGGTTGGTCTAATATTCCTGCTGCCATATTAGTTATACAGGATATCCCTAAAACTTTAATTCCTTGATGAACTGCAACTATTACTTCTGGTACCGTTGACATCCCAACTGCTGAAGCTCCTAATATCCTTGCTAGTCTTACTTCCGCTGGCGTTTCATAAGAGGGACCTGTAAACCACATATATACTCCTTCTTTTAAATCAATACCAATATCTTTTCCAACATTTTTTGCTAACTTAATAAGCTCATTATCATAGGCTCGAGTCATATCGAGAAATCTAGGCCCTAATTCATCTAAATTAGGTCCAACTAAAGGATTTTTCCCTGTAATATTAATATGATCATTAATTATCATTAAATCACCAGGAGTAAAATTTTCATCAACTCCACCAGCAGCATTAGTAACAATTAATGTTTCTATTCCTAGGCCTATCATTACTCTGACTGGAAATACCACATCCTTTAATGGGTATCCCTCATAATAGTGGAATCTCCCTTGCATAGCTACTACATTTTTATTCCCTAATTGCCCCAAAATCAATTGGCCTTTATGTCCCTCTACGGTGGATTTGGGAAAGTTTGGAATCTCCTCGTACTTAATTATATGCGAATTCTTGATTTTGTCTCCTAAATCCCCTAATCCAGAACCAAATATAATACCAATAGTTGGTACTATATTTGTCCTTTCCTTAATAAAGTTTATGCTATTTTGTAATTTCTCCATATATTCCATTATTTACCTCCTAAGCTCTAGGATGTGTTTTTTATATACATCCCGTAATCTTTTATTTTCTATAGCGTAAGTGTATATTTGGGTGGTAGAAATATCCGAATGTCCAAGTACTTCCTGTACAGTTTTTATATCTGCTCCATTTTCTAATAAATGGACAGCAAATGAGTGTCTGAGGGTTTGAGGAGTAATCTGCTTATCAATTTTTAGTTTTTTCGAATACCCTTTTATAATTTTCCAAAATCCTTGCCTGGAAAGCCTGTCTCCATTATAGTTCAAGAAAAGAGCTTTTTCTTCTTCATTTTTTAATACTTCTATCCTATATTCACCTATATACTTTTTTAAGTATCTTAAAGCAACACTCCCTATTGGTATAATTCTTTCATTTTGCCTGCTATCCCCAATAATAAGTTGTCCTAAATCTAGATCTATGTTATCAAGATCTAAAGCAATTATTTCTGAAACTCGCATCCCAGTAGCATATAATAGTTCTAACATTGTTTTGTCCCTAATTCCCTTAAAATCCTTATCGCTGGGCTGGGATAATAAAGCATCTACCTCCTCCTTGGTTAATATACAAGGCAATTTCCTCTCAGGCTTTGGCGAGCGAAGGTTATGGGTAGGATCCTCCTTAATATAATTATTATTTAGCATGTACTGATAAAAACATCTGATAGAAGCAAGATTTCTAGAAATTGTAGAAGGTGCCCTCCCCTTCTTTTGTAATGACATTAAATAAGTAATTATAATGGTTTTATTCACCTCAGTACTATCTTTTATATCATTTTCTAATAGATATTCTTTAAACTGCGTTATATCTCTTATATAGGCATCTAAAGTATTAGAAGTTAAGGATTTATCGTTTTTTATATAGTTTATGTACTTGTTTAAAACAGAATCTGGCATAGCTTTTCTCCTTTGCTATTAGTAAAATGTTCTTTCCAAATTATAAACTATCAATTTAAATAACCGGTTAACATCTTTAAAAATATAGGTGATACATATCCTTCAATGATTGAACCAATAAGAATTGTAATATTGAATATAAAAAAGGTAATGGTATAATCTATAATTCTAGAAAAAATATTATTTTTTATAATACGTAATCTTCTCATCTTTATACTGTTGATAGAAAAAGTAAGCCCAATAGAAGCTATAGAGATTATGCCTGGTATAATAAATAGATTTTGTGGTAATATTCCTAGGATTGAAAATGCCAAGCCATTGATACCATATTCATGTACTAAAAATCCAACAGTAAATCCCAAGGCAAAACCCCTAAACAATATAATTATAGGTATTAAAGGTAAACCAATAAACACTATACCTAATATCCATATTAATCCAACAGTTTTAAAATTGTCAACTAAAGATTGCTTTAAAATGGTGATATGGTTAAAACTGTTGCTATTTATGCTCTTAAAGAAACTATTAAAGAATAATATCATTTCGTTTTTTTGATTAGCATCCAGTATTTTAATGGTCACTGAACCAATAATAATACCAATTACAAATAGGACAGTTATTAGAAAAAATATTATAAAACATTCCTGAAATATTCTAAATAGCCATCTTCTTACCTTATTTACCAATGATAAATCCTCCTTTCAATTAATACAAGCTTATATGAAATAATATGCATTGTAGGAGGATATTATCACAGGCTTATTTACTTAGAGTCTAAATACTTTTTTGCAAAGAAAATACTTATAATGGTTTTGCTATCAGTTATTTCACCCTTATTAACCATATCTATAAGTTTATGAATAGGAATTTCTTTTACTTGTATATACTCATTTTCATCTGGATCTTGTTTAACAAACTCTAAATCGGTAGCTAAAAATAAATAGACCTTTTCGTTGGTGAATCCAGGAGATGTGTAAAATTCTAGTATATATTCCATTTTATTTGCTTTAAATCCCGTTTCTTCAATTAATTCCCTAATTGCAGTTTCCTTGGGTTCCTCATTGATTTCAATCTTTCCAGCTGGAATTTCCAAAAGCATTTTTTCAACTGGTTTTCTATACTGTTTAACTAATATCAAGGATCCATCTTCTTTTATGGGGATTATTCCTACAGCTCCCGGATGTTCTACAATTTCTCTTTTAGAATATTTTTTACCCGGTAATTCTACTGTATCTACTCTAAGATTAACAATCTTACCCTCATACACCCTTTCAGACTTCATGGTCTTTTCTTCATAATTCATTTAATCATTCCTCCCCTATTTTAACCCTTTATAAACAAATTTCCCTACAGCACCAAGGGTTTTAAAGTATTCTTTATCATTGTTATAATCTCTACCCATGGTACTAACTTCAAGCTGGAAAAAACTTAATGCATTAACGATATCGTCCCCGTATTCATATATTATTTCATATTTATTTTCTATATCTAGCTTATCAATCTGAAGCTTTAAAATGTTTAACTTATTATCCTCTAATAGAGGTAATATTAACTTGCCGCCAGTTTTAACGATTTCTGTTAATACCGTTCTAGTATGGTGGCTTATTCCGAAATGGCGCTCCCTTGCATCTTTAAAACTAATTCGAGGCACTATAATGGCTTGCCCTCCAAGTGTATTAACAGCATCTATAATATGTCCTTGTTCTATCCCACTAAATCCATATTTAGTTCCCGTTCCAACTATACCAGGTCCCATTGCAACAATGGTTACATCACTTTTTAAAATCTCTTTAGCTGCAATCAACCCTGTGTAGATATTGGTACATTCCAAATCCCCTCCAAAAGCGTGCCCTATAGTAATAGTACTATCTATTAATTTTTTCGCCTTCAAATCTCTTACAGTATTACTAAAAGCTAAAGGTAACGCCCCGCCATCGGTCATTAAATAATTGATTTTTATTTTATTATCAAACCATTTTAACATTGCAGCAATAGGTCCTAACATACTATGTAGAGAGCCTACAATCACTGGATAATTGTTTAGGGACCTAAATTCGTTAAAAATGTGATGATATCCACTACCTTCTTCTTCTGCAGCTAACACCTTAAATTGGATAGGAGTATATCTTAATTTCATAATATGACCTTTACCTTCTAATTTTTTTGATTCATTGCTATAATTATATAAAACAAAGTGTGCTCCCCCAGTACCTAAAGATAGCTCTACAGCTGTGGTATTTACTATGACCATGTCTCCTTCCTTCACTGGTCCAGTAATATCTGTATAGTTTATTGCCCTTGAAATTGAGTTATTCATCTTAACTTTAATCCAAGAAACACGCTCATATTCCTCTTCAATTGTTACCACCTTTGCCTTACTATAACTTAACAGCATAATCCCTCCTATCTACCTAAATTATCAATAAACTTTAACAATCTATTGTCTTCTATAATTTGGGTAAAAGATACCTTTTCCGCTAATACATGCAAAACAATTAAAGCTATTAAAAATATTATTTTTGCTTCAAACACTTGAGTAAATGCGCAATATATACCTAGTGTGATACCAAGTATATTAGAACCAACATCTCCCATCATAGCTTTCCCTTTTAAATCTAATGGAAGATATATTACCAATATTCCATAAAAGGAATAAAAAAAGAAATTAAATTCCTTAACGTTACTTGTTATTAACATTATAATAGAAATTAATATAAATACCTTTATTGATCTGCCTGGTCTGAGATCAAACAAATTGATTAAATTGGTAAATAAAGCTATTATCAGAGTATTTATAATTATCTCTATTATATTCTTGCTAATTAGCAAGGAAATTAATAAGGATAAAAGGAATCCAGTTCCCGCTTTTATTCCGCCAGTTGTTAATTTCCCCTTTATGAAGGATTTGATGTGACCTTTAAACCCTTTAATATTTTTATCTCCAATTAAATCGTCAAGCAATCCTACCAATCCCATTAAAATAAAGGATATCAAATATAGAGCAATATTAGTCATTTTAAATTTATATATTAACATTATGAGATAAACACTAATCGTATGAATAAATACAAAGGACAAACCCATAGTATAGGGTATATCATCTCCTTTATAATTCTGGGATACAACATTATTTTCAATTAGCATGTTTAAAATCATCGGTACACCAATGTAGGATAGTACAAAACTTAAAACAAAACTCATAATTTCTATATTAGCCATAGCTTCACCTTCTAAAGAATAAAACTGTTAATGCTTTTAATATGCTAATAAACTGTTTCCCTCTATGTATAAATCCTTTGATAGATCTATCAGTATATCTATGAGTCATATTTACTGGCACTTCTTTATACCTATAACCGCCTTTTAAAGCTTGTATGGTCATAGCTATCTCTATACCATATCCGTCAGGAATATATTTAATGGATTCCATAATTTCTCCCTTATATACCCTTTGACCAGAAAGAGAAGTATCCATTTTATTACCTGTATAATAATATACTCCCCATTTTGCCAATTTTTTTACTAAACCAAAGCCTCCTTTGACTGTGGTATTTGCTGAAGGCTTAGGAAATTTAGCTATTGTAAAATCTACTTCATTTAATAATACAGGTTCTATTAGCTTTTTAACTTCAAAACTACTTTCTCCTAAATCTCCATCTATAAAACCAATATAATCATATTCCATTTCTTTTATAGCCTTTCTCATAGCATATCCTTTGCCCCTATTTTGAGGTAAGGAAATTAAATTAACATTTAGTCTCTTTACTATATCAACTGTATTATCTGTGGAACCATCATCTATTATCAATATTTCATCGATTAAATGGACCTTTTTTAGCCCATTAATTGTGGCTTCTATCCTATCTTCCTCATTATACACAGGAACAACAATTAATACCTTCTTATTATCCATTTTATCTCTCCTTAGAATATTCTATGGGTGGCAAGCTAGATTTAGGAGTTAATTCTTCTGCTGTTGGTTTTACACCATAATGGCCTGGTCTTCCTTCCATTGCCAATACTAAGGATACTTTGCCTACATTTGTATTTACATTATCAACAGTACTAATTCGAAATCTCTTATAAGCTTCGATATAAGAAAAATTTGAATTCTCTTTTTCAATACCTATAATTTGCTTATTCATTGATTTTGCAGTATCAATAATTACCTTATCAATCATATTAAGCCTATCTTTTTCCTCTCGTGCACTACCACCTGCTATAATTAAATAATCAACAGGCTTATTGATAAGTCCTACTACATCAATAAATCCTTTTTCAATTAGTTTTGATACCAATTTGGTTTCTTCTCCTTTTAGTATGGAATTCGTTAATTCAATTATACTATTTGCTATAAGCTGATTATTAAAAAGAGGAATGTCTAGTTCTTTATAGATTTCCCCCAACAATAATTCTTCGCTTGTCATCCTATCCGTTATTGTAGTTATGTTAACGATATTAGCACCAGCAGTTTCTAAAATTTGTCCAACTCCTGAATACATATAGTCCGACTTTGTTTCAATAATTGCAACATTAACACCATGCAATTTACCTTTTACTATCTGTTCATAAGTCGAATCTATGAAATACTTGTACATATCCCTTTCTTTCTCTACATATTCTATAGATGCTTTTAATTGCTTGTTTTCTTCTGATAGGAAGTCAAAGCGTTCCTCTAGCTTAGCAGCAATGTCTTCCTTCTGTTCTACAATAATACTTTGTGCATCAAGAGTAAACCCAATATATATTCCAATTCCTAAGGCAGCAAAAATTGCAACAATCGATATCACATAGAACTTCATATTTGGTATCATAGTTTTTCCTCCTCTACAATCCTAACATCATCCTAATCCTAATTTTTAATAATATTAGTAGTTCTCTCATAATAGGATGCATGAAGGTAACTACTAAAATTGGTATTAATGCTGCTATAGTAATTCCTATAACATATTTTAATTTAAATGTGCTGTGATAAAGTTTATTTACCCCCTTGGCATCAACAAGAATAGAACCTACTTTCAACCTTACTAAAAATGTGCTAGACATACCCTTTCTCCCTTTTTCCAAGAAATCAATCATATTTGAATGTGTTCCTACTGCTACAATTAAATCAGCCCTATTTGTATAAGCTAAAAGCAAAGCAATATCTTCACTCGTTCCAGGAGCAGGAAAAATTTTTGCTTCTATGCCTAAATTCTCAACTCTTTTAAGGCCCGGTGCTTTCCCATCAGGATAAGCATGAACTATTATTTCATCCGCTAGTTTTAAACATTTATCCGATACACTATCCATATCTCCTACTAATATATGGGGAGTATATCCAAAATCGAGTAAAGCATCTCCTCCGCCATCTACACCTATTAATATGGGTTTAACTTCATCTATATATGACCGTATAGCCTCTAGGTCCATCTTATAATCCCGACCCCTTACCACCACCAACACATGCTTACCTTCTATTCTCGTTTTGGTCTTAGGAACTTTAATTTTACCAGTAACTAGACCTTTTTCCTTTTTTGCATATTCTAAAGTATTTTCTATAAAATCTTCCAATTCCTTTTCTATATTAGCATAACCGATATCTAATAATTCTTCAATCCTATTTTTATCCAATAGCTGACACTCAGCTATTTTTTCCCCTCTTAAAATAATTGCATTCTCAGCAATCTCAACTATTTCGCCTTCATCTATTTTATCGAACAAATTATCTTTGCACTCGTAAATGGGAATATTTGCTTCCAATAAAACCGAGGGACCTTGATTTGGATATCTTCCACTAATAGTTTCGCAAACATTTATCACACACTTAACCTTTTTTTCTACTAATGAAAGAGCTGCTACTTCATCTAAATCTTTATGAGATATTAAAGCAATATCCCCGTTTTCCAGTCTATCAACTAAATTTTTGGTTTTTCTATCCTTTTTAACAGTTCCCTTTAAATACATAGATAATCCTCCTACTGGATGTTATATAATTATTGCCAAATAAATTTATAACAATAACCTTCTACAGAGTTAATTATAACACAATATATCAATGTATCAAAAATTATTAATCAAACAGAATAAGCCTTATTGCGTATAACTATTATTCTATTCAGACAGATTTAAAGCGACTCCTTTATTTAGCAATAACTAAATAAAGGAGTCGTCATTAATAAGTTTTTCATTTTATTTTATGCTATCATTATTGAACGGTTATCATTCCGATAAAACGATTTAATTTAAACACTTCTTTCCATCATTTCCATTTCTAATCTTAACTTATCAGCAACCATAGCAATAAACTCTGAGTTTGTAGGTTTTCCTTTATTGGTATTGACGGTATAACCAAATATATTTTCTATAGTATCCACTTTTCCCCTAGTCCAAGCTACTTCAATAGCATGTCTTATTGCTCTTTCTACTCTGCTTGGAGTTGTCTTAAATTTGGTCGCAATGCTTGGATATAATTCTTTTGTAACTGCACCTAAAAGTTCTATATCTTGAATTACCATTAAAATAGCTTCTCTCAAATATAGATACCCCTTTATATGGGCAGGTACTCCTATTTCGTGAATTATATTTGTAATTCTTGCTTCTAAACTCTTAGTCATATCTATATTCATACTACCATCTGGTTTTGGAATCTTTACATAGTCTCTTTTAGGCGTCATTGGCTCTTTATCACTTGCTCCAGAAATTTGCTTTAATCTTTTTATGAATATGTTGAAATCAAACGGTTTAACCACATAGTAATCTGCTCCTAATTCAATAGCCTTCTGAGTAATTTGATCTTGACCTACTGCAGATAATACTACAATTTTAGGTGTTTTATTTAATTCCAACGCATGTATTGCTTCTAGTACAGCTAACCCATCTAAATGTGGCATAATGATATCTAATATTAATATATCTATCCTTTCCTCTTTAATTTTATCTAATGCTTCTAATCCATCCTTTGCAATACCAACTACCTCAAACTCTCCTTCCCTAGACAAAAATTTACTTAAAATTTCACAAAATTCTCGGTTGTCATCTGCAATTAATACTCTTGTCTTCTCCAATTAAACTACCCCCTGTTTAGAATTATTGGTAATATTATCTATTCGACAAACCTTCTCTATTTCCTTCTATATTATGAAAAATCTTTAATTTTTTTAAAAAAAAAGATAGGCTTTAACCTATCAATAAGTTGAATTTGCTAATTTATTCTCTGTTTGATATTTAGGGGTTAATTGCTCCAACATCCATTCTATATATATACCATAACCCTTAGTGGGGTCATTTACAAAAACATGGGTTACAGCCCCTATTAATTTGCCATTTTGTATTATGGGACTTCCACTCATTCCCTGAACTATTCCTCCAGTTTTTTGTAATAAATCCTCATCCGTTATCCTAATTGTCATGCTTTTTTGACTTGGGAATTGTTGTGGTTGCACTTTTAAAATTTCTATTTCAAATTTTTCAATTTTATCATCATTTATAGTGGTTAATATATAGGCCTTTCCTTCCTTTACCTCCTCTTTGAAACCTATGGGAATTGGTTTTCTTTTATTTGACTGTATAAATTCATCACCTATAACTCCGAATATTCCATAAGGTGAATTTTTAGTTATTTGGCCCAATACTTTCTCTGTTTCATAAAAAATACCTTTAATTTCTCCTGGACTACCTCTCTTGCCTTGTTCGATATTAGCAATTTTTGCATTGGTAATCTTACCATACTCTATATTTAGAAGATTTCCTGTATCCATGTCTGTTATCCCATGTCCCAAGGCTCCAAAAGCTTTGCTATCCTTATCATAAAAAGTTAATGTTCCTATTCCTGCAGTTCGATCCCTTACCCATATACCTAGCCTATAACAGTTATCCTGCATGCTCCTTACTGGTGTTACCTCTGTTTCAAAATGTATTTTATTTCTTTCTATTAAAATTTTTACATTATTATCTTTAATCTCATTTAATAGGTCAACAACATGTTCAGCGTCTTTTACTTTAACATTATTAATTTCTAATATTGTATCTCCTGCCTTTATGCCTGCATCTTTTGCTGGATTATATCGTTTACCATCATAACCCAATATATCGGTCACTGCTACTACTAAAACGCCTTTGGTATTTATTTTTACTCCCAAAGCATTTCCACCTGGTACAAGATAAGGTCGTTCTACAACATTTACATCAAATTTTTTGATGGGTATTATTCCTAATAATCTCAGTTGAAATTGAGCCTCTCCAGTTTGAATACCATCAACTTTATAATTTTTTCTAAGGCCTTTAAATTTGCTTTCATTATAAGTGGATTGTACAATTGAATCATTATCCTCTACTACTGTTAAAGAAAAAGGGAAAGAAACATCTATATATTTGTTTTCTCCTTTTATTATTTTAATTTCAGTAGGGTAATATATTATATTCAATAACTGATTTATATAGTAAAAAATTAAAACTAGTACCAGTATAAAGAAAAATCTTTTATATTCTCTATTTCCATTCAAAGTGCAATCACTCCCCCAATCTACCCTCGATCCATTTCACCTCCAAAAATAATTTTAAACGTAAATATAATTTAGCCTTTTTCCACCCTATTTATACTTCAAAAATATTAATTATAATGTCAAGAAAAATAGAATTTGGCAAAAAAAAGACTTCTAAATCAAAGAAGTCTAAATATTAGGATTATATAATTTTAAAATTTCAATTAATTAAAGTTACTCTTTAACTTTTTAGACATCTCTAACATTTCTTTAGCATGCAATTTCGTAGTATCAGTTAAATTTACTCCTCCTAATAGTCTTGATAATTCATCTATTCTTTCTTCTTCATTCAATTTTTTCACAATAGTAGTCGTTTTATTATCAATAGTTTTTTTATCTATTAAAAAATGTGTATCTGCTAGAGCTGCTATTTGTGGTAAATGTGATATGCAAATTACTTGATGATTTTCTGATATCATTTTAATCTTTTCACCTACTACTTGTCCAGCTCTTCCACTAATACCAGTATCTATTTCATCAAATATTAGAGTTGGTATATGGTCATAATCTGCTAATGTCCTTTTAAAAGCCAACATGATTCTAGACATTTCTCCACCTGAAATAATTTTAGTTAAAGGTTTTAGTTCTTCACCTTTATTAGTAGAGATTAAAAATTCTATTCTATCCCATCCTATTTCGGTAAAATCCTCCAGCCTTTTAAAATCCACTTTGAAAACTACATTATCCATGTTTAAATCTTCTAATTCTTTAGTAATAAGCTTTTCTATTCTTTCGCTTATTTCTTTTCTTAAGTCTGTTAATTGGGCACAAAGAATGCTTAATTCTTCTTCAGCATTTCTAATATTGTTGTTAATTTTTACAATTTCCTCTTCGATATTAAGTAGTGTATTATATCTTGTCTCAATTTCATTTTTATATTCTAATATTTCATCAATGGTATTTCCATATTTTCTTTTTAATTTGTTTATTGTATCTATCCTTTTTTCTAATTCCATTAATCTTTCATCATCTATTTCTAAATTTTCTAGATACCTAATTATACTTCTATATAATTCTTGCAATTCATAGTTTATGTATTCCATTGTTTTGCTATAATCTTTTAGTTCATCGTCATAATCTTTAATTCTATTAATATTAGAAATACATTTGTTGATATTATCAATTATGGAAACATTGCCATAATTATTATCTTTCATCATATTAGCAATTTCGGCTAATGCCATCCCTATTTCCTTTATATTTGACATTTTACTATATTCTTTATAAATTTCCTCTTCATCAATATTTCCTAATTTTGAATTTTCAATTTCCTCTATCTGATATTTAAGAAGGTCCATTTCTCTATCTCTATCAATGGAATCAAGAGTTAATCGCTGTAATTTTCTTCTTTCACTTGATATTTCGCTATATTTATTAGCTACCTGTTCAAGTAAAAATTTTAATTTTGAACCTCCAAAAGTATCAATAAGCTTTATATGATTTTCTGTATTCAAAAGTGATTGATGTTCATACTGACCATGTATATCAACCAAATTAACAGTAATATTATTTAACATGTTTAAAGTAACAGTTCTACCATTAACCCTAGATATGCTTCTACCATTAGAATATATTTCCCTTGTAATAATTAAATAATTATCTGGATCACTATCTATACCATAGCTTTCCAATACTGAATTAATCCTCTGTGGATTTTCTAAGAAAAATATTCCTTCTAAAACTGCTTTTTCCTTTCCTGTCCTAATTAAGTCTCTATTTGCTCTTTGTCCAAGAATCATACCTATACTTTCAATTATAATAGACTTACCTGCTCCTGTTTCTCCAGTTAATACATTAAAGCCCTTTGTAAAGTTAATTTTTAAATTATCTATAATAGCAAAATCCCTTATGCTCAATTCCACTATCATTGCTATACCTCCAATTTAAGGTAAACCTAATCTTAAACATTTGCAATTTAATTCATAATCTATTTTAAAATTTTGTCATATAGTTTGTCATGAGCTTGAGATATAATGGTTAGAATCACTGATTTATCTATAGGTTTAATTTTTTCAGACTTAGTTATATTAGCTAAAAACTCGATATTCCCTGTATTGCCAGTTATAGGTGAAAAATCTAAACCAATTACCTTTAGCCCTATATTATCACAGTATTCAATTATATTTTCTAAAACTTCCTTATGAACCTTCTTTTCTTTAACCAAACCTTTTTTCCCAACTTTTTCCCTGCCAGCTTCAAACTGAGGTTTTATTAATGCAACAATATTACCACCTTCATTTAATAGTTTCTTAGCTACAGAAAGAACCAATTTTAGAGAAATAAAGGATACATCTATAGTAATAAAATCTACCAACTCACCAATATCTTTATTTGTAACATACCTAATATTTGTTCTTTCCATAACTATAACTCTTGGATCCATCCTTAAAGTCCAATCTAGCTGGCCATATCCTACATCTATAGCATATACTTTCTTTGCCCCATTTTTTAACATACAATCAGTAAATCCCCCAGTAGAGGCTCCTATATCTATTGCTATTTTCTCTTTTAGATCTATATCGAAAACATCTATTGCTTTTTCTAACTTCAACCCTCCTCTACTTACATAATTAATCGGGTTATTCTTAATTTTGATTTCATCATTTACATTTACTAGTTCTCCAGGCTTATCTATCCTTTTGTCTCCAATATAAACAACGCCTTCCATAATAATCCTTTTTGCTTTTTCTCTCGAATTTGCAAAACCCTTTTCAAAAATTAATATATCGGCTCTCTTTTTCGTCATATATGCCTCCTAAGAACACTATTTGTCATTAATTGCTTCTATTCTTCTTATCGGAAAATAAATCTATTCCCAATTTATCATCTATAATATTGACTATTTTGGCAGTCATCAAAATTATTTTTTCTGAATTCATTATCGCAATTGATTTACCAAAGGCTTTTCCTCCTACTGTAAAAGCAGCTACTAAAGAAGTTAAAGTTATGCTTAGCAGCATACCATCCTTTATATCATAAATTGCTATTAACTTATATATTATAGTTGTGCTAATAGCTCCACTTATTATACCACTTATATCTCCAATAACATCATTACAAAAATTTGACACTTGCCCTGCATTCCTGATCAATCTAATGGCATATTTAGCTACTTCTATTTTGTTTGCAGCCATAGCATGAAAGGACTTTTCTTCAGCAGAAGTTACAGCAATACCTATAATATCGAAAAATATACCCATAAATATAATAATTAATAATATAATGAAAGCTAACGCTATTTCTATGTTTTTTACCAATCCCTCTGTAATTACGCTTATAACTATAGCCATTATAAAAGTCCAAATTGTAATTAGTATAACCCATCTTAAATTATATTTCTCATACATGCCTACATCGTTTTTTTTACTCATGCTACTTAAATTCCTCCATATATGCTGGTATTTTAAAAGCTGATAGCATTATGCTATCAGCTTCGCTACAAGTGGCAGCATACTGAGTAAATCTTGCGGCTTAAGGTCCAGCAGGATTTCCCTAAAAGAAACTGTATGTTGCCATAACAGCGGTTTCCCTTTAATTCTTTTACTACCACGTCGCCATAAGTAGAACTGGATTGCCACTTAGTCCGCACTGTAATCCTCAATATGCCTCTGTTAAGAACAGTCTAGGAGTTTTCCTCAACAACCAGCCTAATCCTTAGCCTCTTTTGCAATATTGGTTTCGATAACAAAACTTTTCCTACTTGGGCCCTAAGTAGAAAGAGTTGAACTTATCATCCGCCAATATCACTCAAGGCAGGCTACTCTGTATGTTTATTTTTCAACATAACATACAGGTTTATCTTACCACAATGGTAAGTCTCCACGAAAGTAGGGTCAACGCCTGCATGCCATTGCAGATCGCCCCATCTTTCTTACTCCCTGCAACGACCCTCGACTGGGCGTCGCGAGCCGAAACAAGGAACTTCATCGATATGCCCTTCGACGGATTTTTAGCCCCGCCCTCGAGATTAGCTGTATTGACTAGAATACTGTGCCACTTGTTTAACTAAATAATTATAGCATAATACTAGTAAATTATCAACACTTTTAATAATTTCTATAAGTAAGCAATTTAACCAACTCTTTCAAAAAATTTACATCTCTATCTTCATAATAGCTTAATATATCAAATGCTTTTTGACTTAACTCATCTATTACAGATATAGCTTTACTTTTATCATGAAAACTTAGAAAGGTCACCTTGTTAACTAATTTATCCTTCTCCTCATCCAAAATATCATCTCTTATTTGATAAGCTAAGCCCAAATATAATCCAAATTTTCTCATTCTCTGTATATCTTCTTTATCTCCGCCCCCTAAAATAGTTCCAGCCACTACTGAGGCTTGAATGAGTGCAGAAGTTTTAGATTCATACATATAGATAAGCTTATTTATATCCATATTAATTTCATTGGATAATAAATCGACTACCTGGCCTCCAATCATTCCAAATATACCTGAATATCTGGCTATCTCATAAGCTGCCCACATATTCCTTTGATAATCGTCTAAAGTCTTTGAATTTCTCAGAGAATAATCCAACATAGTTTCGAAAGCTAAATTTAATAATCCATCTCCAGATAATATGGCTATAGCTTCTCCATAAACTTTATGAGTAGTAGGCTTACCTCTTCGGAAATCATCATTATCCATAGAAGGTAAGTCGTCATGGATTAATGAATAGGTATGTATCATCTCTACTGCTAATGCAAAAGGTAGTGAATTGTCATAATTTCCTTTAAACAATTCACTACTCTTTAACAAAAGGATTGGTCTTATCCTCTTTCCGCCATCTAACAAGCTATAATTAATGGATTCAAATATTAATTCTTGATAACCAGCTTTATCACTTAACAATTTATATAATTCCTCTTCTATTACATTCTTTATATTTATTAGTTCTTCATTTATTTCCATTAAATCATACCTCCAAGTAGAAATCCTTCTCTTCTAAATCACCATCTTCATCCTCAATTAAAATTTTTATTTCTCCTTCTACTGCTTTTAATATCTCATTACAATAATTATACAGATAAATTCCTCTTTTAAATTTTTCTAATGAATCCTTCAAAGATAAGTCATCTTTTTCTAATTCCTCAATTATCCGTTCTAACTCCTGTAATGCCTCTTCATAAGATAGCTCATTATTTGTCATAATAATGCTCTCCTTTACTAATATTAATAACCTTAACATTAATAATACCATCTTTTAATAACAGTTTTAGTTCATCATTTTTTGATATACCTTCTATTGTAGTAATCATATTTTCATTTTTGTCTAAAATGATGCTATAACCCCTATTTAATGATGTAATTGGATTTAAAAAATTTAAATTATTAAATAGATTGGTTAGTTTCCCTTTACTAAATTCAATCCTCTTTTCCATTATAATGTTAAGCCTCTTAAACAAATTGTCAAGTTCTTGAACCTTTTCTCGTAATTGATAAACTGGATTATTAAAATCTAAGCTCCTCTTGATATAACTTAATTTCACACTATTATTGCTGAGTAAGTAATTAATATTACTGCATAACTTACTACACTTATTATTTAAATCTTCCATCAGTTTATCTAGCTCTGGAGTAACAATTTCTGCAGCAGCAGATGGAGTAGGTGCTCTTAAATCAGCAACAAAATCGGCTATAGTAAAATCCGTCTCATGCCCTACAGCTGATACTACAGGAGTATTCATAGCAAATATGGTTCTAGCTACAGCTTCATCGTTAAAAGCGAATAACTCTTCTATAGAGCCTCCTCCCCTTCCCGTAATAATTACATCTATGTCTTCCCTTTCATCAAGGAATTTAAGTCCCTTACATATTTCTTCTGGGGCTTGTTCTCCTTGGACTAATACTGGGTATATTATTATATTTGCTACGGGAAATCGTCTTTTTATTACGGTAATTATATCTTTAATTGCAGCTCCCGTAGAAGAAGTTACTATTCCAATTTTTTTAGGAAAAAAAGGTAATTTCTTCTTGCTTGATTCATCAAACAAACCTTCTTTTTCTAATTTCCTTTTTAATTCCTCAAATGCTACAAATAAATTACCAATTCCGTTTTCCTCTATATCTTTTACATAGAGTTGATAATCTCCTTCCTTCTCATATATGGATATATAACCAGTGCATACTACTTTTATACCGTCTTTGATATCAAAATCTATGTATTTGTTATCATTTTTGAACATAACACATTTAATTTTTCCCCTGTCGTCTTTCAAAGAAAAATACATATGTCCACTATAATGGTGCTTAAAATTTGAAATTTCTCCTTCAACCCGCATATTAGATAATAGCCAATCTCCTGCAAAAACTCTTTTTATATATTGATTAACTTCACTTACCTTTAATGGTTTAGATTTCACATTAATCACCCACTATATACCCTTCTTTTCCTAAAAAGGCAATACCTACGCCATTATCCGTACTCATTTTTTTCTGAGCAAAGTATGGTTTTATCCCCTTGTCAACAAGATTTTCATTCAAATGGCTTCTTATAAAGTTATTAGCCGAAACTCCACCAGTTATCAATATTTCCTTTAAACCATATTCCATATACGCATTATTAATTACTTTAAAGATTAGATTTGTCACTGCACTAAAAAGAGTTGATACAATATCTTCAAGATCATAGTTTTTACTTTCTATTAAGCTGCTAAAATAATTCTCAAGGCCTGATAAATTAAACCAGGTACCTTTGCTTATTTTGATAGGCACTTTTAAGTTTAAAGGTCTACCAGTCTGTGATATTCTATCAAGATCCTGTCCGCAAGGGAAACGGAATCCCAACTTTACTCCAATTCTATCTATTAATTGTCCTAAACTTATATCTAAAGTTCCACCAATTATTTCAACGTATATTCGATTCCCTTTGTTACTAACCAGTAGCAATTCAGTTGTACCTCCTGAAATATGAAGGCAAAAAAACCTTTCACTACATTTTAAAGAGCTGCCCATTATCCCAGCTCCAATATGTCCTTCCTGATGGCTATATTCTTTAAAGTTTGCTCCTAATATTTTTGATAATATGAATGCTTGGTTTCTCCCAACAATAAAGACAGGCATATAAGAACCTTCTACATTTCTAGGTTTATTACTGCAGGAAACAGTAACTATTCCATTGATATCTATATTTGCCGTCATCTCTTCTATTAAATGAGGTAAATTATTAATATGTTGAAAAACTGCTTCTTGTTGCCTTAAGCCCCTTTGACCTTCTTTGACCTTTAATGTCTTTCTTAAATTTAAAACTATATTGTTGTCACCATCAATTACAGCTAGAGAAGTAGTATATGCGGATGTATCTATCCCAACAAAATATTTATTCTCCATCTTCATCCCTTCTTCTGACAAATCCACCTAAAACTCCATTAATAAATTTAGACGATTCAAAAGTACTATAGGTTCTTCCAATTTCTATGGCTTCGTTAATAGATACTTCAATAGGTATATCCTCCCTATAGATTATCTCATAAATAGCAATTCTAAGTATGCATAAATCAATTTTAGCTAATCTATGTAATTCCCATCCTTCTAAGTTTTCCTCAATATGATGGTCAATTATATCCAAGTTCTCAACAATTGTACTTATAGCTTTTTCTATATATTCTTTTTCATTTGGATTGAACTTGTTATATTCAAAAAAGGTATCAATCATATAATTTGAAAAATCTGAGTTTATTTCCATTTGATATAATAATTTCATTGTAGATTCCCTTGCGTATCTTCTACCCATTTCTATCCTCCCTATTTTAAGATGCAAAATAAACTGCATATTTTAATCATTTGATTTAGAAAATATTCTTATTAATAGTTCTTTAATATCATTAAAACTATAGGATTTGCTCCCTAAAATAAATCCAAACCAAGTAGTAAAAAACAGGAATATAGTTTTAAAAAAACCAATTGTAAGTACTAGTATTCCAAATAAGAAACCAAAAAAACCACCTAATACCTTATTGCTATTGTTCTTTACATATGTAATTAATTGATACATTAACTCTCTTATCAATTATAAACACCTCATATATTATTTTACACTTCTAATAGATAAAGCAACATTACTAATAATAACTTTAATCTCACTAACCTTAACTCCAGTTGAATTTTCTACATGTTCTTTTACTTTATTTTGCAGTTGTTTAGTTGTCTCTGGAATATTGATTTCTGGATATACTTCTCCCTTTAAATTTATGAATATTTGACCGTCTAAAATTCTAACTTTAGTTGTTATATTTTTTATACCAGTAAATTTATTAAAAACACTTTCCACCAAACCTTTTACAGTTTCAGAAGAAATGAGTATTTCACCACAATCCGTTTGCTGTATTAAATAGGTTGTATTATCTTTTCTTCCCTTAATCTTTAATCCTATAAGCAACATTCTGATGCTCAATAACAACAAGGCTAGTCCAATTGCAACGTAAATATAATTTTCTTTTATTCCTTTGATAAAATTAACCAATAATTCCGAAGTAATAGGTCCAACCTGCTCGAAAGGAAATATAATCATTAATAGTGAAAATATAGCTGTTAATAAAGATAAAAGGACTAATATAACGTTATCAATTAAAAGCATAGAGTCATCCTCCTACGACTAATATTTAAAATTACCCTCTGGTTGCCAGAGGGTAAATATATTATTTTACTCTTGTTTCACTATCTATTTTTGGTTCTTCCTTTGGTATGTTAACGCCTTGAACATTTACATTCACTTCAACAACTTTTAAGCCGGTCATAGTTTCAACTGCTTCCTTTACATTTTGTTGTACCTTCATTGCAACTTCAGCAATTTTATAACCATATTCTACAATCAAAAATATATCAATAGCTGTTTCTTTTTCACCAACTTCAACTTTAACGCCTTTAGATAGATTTTTCATACCAAACATTTCTGTAATGTCTCCTGTAATTCCACCACTCATGCTGGATACACCTTCAACTTCTGTAGCAGCTAATCCAGCGATAATAGATACAACTTCATTGGCGATTTTTACAGTGCCATATTTGATTTTATCATTACTAGATAACTCCGTCATCTTATTACCTCCCATTAGTGAAACTCCTTAGAGTAATTATATCAGAGGGTTAAGTTTTTTACAATTAATTCTACCTTTTTTTCATAATTTTTATATTGGAAGCATCTAAATTAGTTTCTGTCATAACTACTTCTAAGATTTTTGCAATATCCTGTTCTGTCAATTCATCTACAGAAACTACGATCCTTGCGTTTTCTTCTGTAAGGAAAACCAAAGCATCATCAAATCCTTTTGCCTTTACCAACCCTTCTATTAATATCTCTTTTTCAGAAATTTCACCTATGTTCATTATCTTCTTTTGAGCCTCATTTCTCACTTCTTCACTTGTAGCATCGTTATTAACTATATCATTTAATCTATCAATTAGATTTGCCCTCAATTTATCCCTTGATAATCTCTGTTCTACGTAATAATTACTCGAAACTAAGCTATCTCCTTTTTTTATAGTCTCTTCAATAGTATCATCAGTATATTTGCTTATCTCATCTATGTTTTGAAAATCATTACTATCTAATATTTCAATCTCATCCTCATTATTTCCTTCCGAAATAGTAGGTACAAGCCCTTTTTCTTCATCATTAAATTCTTTAGCTAATTCCATTTCCTCATATTTTTGATAATCATTAGAGACCTTAGATAAAGCTTGTTTGGTTAAATTATGATTTAAGTACCCTGTAAAAACTAATAACATTAATAATAATATTATTATTGCAGGTTTTCTCATAGAAAACATAATTATCCCTCCTATTTACTAGCATAAATCTCAACTTTATTGCCAGGTACTCCCAGCACAGTTTTTACTGCTTCATACAACATCTCTTTCACTCTTATATCTTCAGCTCCTTCTGCAATAACTATTACTCCTCTTACAGTAGGTTTTATTTCTTTCAATACAACTAAAGAACCTTCATTACTCGTAACAACTTGGATAGTCATATCTTCCCTTACAATTTCCCTAGTACCACCTTGGGAATCTACTTCACTCGTAGTTTCATTGTTTTTGGTAGTGTTAAAAGCTGGTATTTTCTCTACTGTATCTTCCAAAGTTATCATTACTTTTACAGCCCCTACACCCTTCAGTTGGCTTAATATGTTTTCTAATTTTTCTTCCAAAATAGCACCATAATCGCTCTCATTACTTTTAATATCATTATTCCTCTCTAATTGAAGGGTAGAAATATTGTCCTTTTTGTCCTTAATAAAAATATCTGCTAATATAATAAGTATGATACCAATAATGAGTATTATGAATAAATTCCTAATTAATTCTTTATTATCTAATTTATTCAGATACTCCTTCATCCTTTCTAAGAGTTTATCCATCCTTTTCACCTTCCTTGTATAAAAAAACCTTAATATTATTTTTAGGAATATTAAAATTTTCATAAATTGACATTATTATTTCTTCATTATCTTTCAACTCCTCCAATTCCATAGATTTTTCTATTCCATTTCCAATTCTCACCTCTTCAATTTGTCCCACCAATATTAAATCTTCTTTTAATTTTTCTTCTTTTCTTATGTCTTTTAAGATTATTTCTATATCCTTTATTTCTCCAAAATTAGCTTCATCTTCACAAATGGATATATTGATCTTATCGATTGCATAATCTGTAGACTCTTTTAACAACTCTTTAATTTCCTCCTCCATAATGGCAATAAATACGTCCTTTGCTTGTTTCCCTTGTAGTTCCAACAGTTTAGGATCCTCTTTATGGGCTACTTTTATCTGTTGAATGGGTTTTGTAAGAATTTCACTATCCATATTTATATCCTTTTGAATCAATTTGATAATTGGAGATACAACGACCATCAATATCAACAGACCTGTTACCATATCTATATATCTTTTCATGTTTTCGTTAGGAAGGATTATTTCCACAATACTTATAAATACGAATAAGATTGCTAAATCTTTAATCCACAACTTTAATAATTCAATTATCCCATCTTATCACCTACCTTAACATCATAGTAGCATTCCCAGCTTCCACTATTACCGTTATCGTTATAAAAAACATGACTGCCACTGAAAGCATTCCTATCAAAATCAACAATAACGAGTTAGCTACTTCAGTATAAAAATTTGATATATTAATAGATGAAATTGGTTCAACAAATGCAGCTGCTATTTTATAAATAAATATGATAATTATTATTTTTAAAGCAGGTATGATACATATCAAAAATAAGCTTGCAAGTCCTATTATCCCAATGCCATTTTTTAATATTAGCGAACTACCAACAACCACTTCCATCGCATCCGATAGAAATTTCCCTATTATGGGAATAAAGTTGTCTACAGCAAATTTAGCTGTCCTGATTGTTACTCCGTCAATATTAGCTCCAAGTCCATACATAGTTATTATTCCTATAAAAACTGTAAAGGAAGCACTAATGAGCACTATGATGATCTGACGCATCAACTGTGACAATTTCGAAAATTGTACTTTCTGAGAAATATTACTTATAACACTGATAATAAAAGTAAAGAATATTAGTGGAAAAACTAAATTTTTTATTAAGATCCCTATGACATTTACTATCGCTACTAACACTGGGTGAAAAATTGTTCTAGTACTTAAACTACCAATAGCAGTCAAGAGAGTTAGTAATATAGGTAATAATATTTGCATAAAATTAACCATATTAATTACTGTATTTTTTCCTAATTCTAATGCTAAATTAAAACTGTTCATTATCTGCATAACCAATAAAATATAACAAGTATATTGGGCCAGTTGAGAAACGGTGTCCTTTTCAAAAGCACTTTGTAAATTTGTTAAAAGGGAGCAAGCAATTGTTATTATTAATATTTGAACTATTAAGTTTAAATTATTATTAATTTCATTAAAAATAGTTTTTACTATTCCGTTGATAATCTCATTCAAATCGAACTTTTTTTCTCCTTTTATCATTGAAATAATATTTTCTTTCATATCTATTTTAGGCAAAATGACCTCATTTCCTCTTAATATGTCTTCTAACACAAGTTCTAATTCACTAATATTTAAAGTATCTAGCTGTTCCTTTATAATTTGGTCAGTTACTTTAATGTTTACATTATCTGTTGATTTAGCCAAGGTATTACTTGAAAAGATTAGTATCAGTATTGTTAATATAATTGTTCTTTTATTCATTTCATTCACCTTTAGGGTAGCATTTTGATTATTAATTCCAATAGTGCTAACATAATTGGTATAGCAAGTACCATTATTAACATTTTGCCAGCCATTTCTATCTTTGAAGCTATTGCATCCTCACCTGCATCCCTAGATATTTGAGCTCCAAACTCAACTATATAAGCTATACCGATAATTTTAAGTATTACAGAAAAATATGTAATTTGAATATTTGTACTCTTAATCAATTGATTTAATGTATCAACTACATATGCCAATTTATCCATTATCATAAAGAATATTAATATTCCTGTAGCTAAGCTAATAAAAATAGCAAACTCTGAACCAATGCTTCTTCTCACCACAACTGCTAAAATAGTAGAAACAATCCCAATTCCTACAATTTGCAATATTTCCATGTTTTCACTTCCTATTTAATATAGTTGAAAAAGGGTTTTTATGCTATCAAATAATTTAGATATAAGTCCTATGACCATGCTAAAAACTATTACCACACCTACCAATGTGGTAATATAGGCAAACTCTTCTTTTCCCGCTTTATCTAAAACGGTATGGAGAACACCTAATAAAATGCCTATACTTGCAATTTTAAACACTAAATCTATATTCATAGCTAACTCTCCTCTATACTAGTATTATCAGAATAGCAATGCCACTTAAAATTCCTAGATTTTTATACAGTCTTTCATTTCTATCCCTATCAATTTTTGCATCCTTCTGCAATAATTCCATTTGTTTAAAAATGAAATTAAAATTCTTTTCTTGATCCAACCTATCAGAAGAACCCAATACTCTTCCTAGTGATAAAATGATTTCTATATCCTCTTCTTTTAAATTTAGTCGATTTTTCAATATCCATTCTATGCTACTAAAGCTTTGATATAGATTACCCTTTTTGCTTCTTTGTAAATGATTTTTGATTTCTTGAAATATAAAGGATACTTTTTTGTTGCCTTTTTTATATACATTACTTAGTGCTTCAGGTAAAGGGTTAGCACCATATACTATTTCAGTTTCCAGTATTTTGAAACATTGCTCTAAATATATTAAATTATTTAGCCTATCGGTATATTTTCCTCCATAACAGAATCCAATTAATGTAGTAGATGTAATTATTAATGCACTTCCAATTAATTTTATTAAAAGCATAATAACCTTCCTTTCACCTGTATACGGATTTAAATGAATTCCCATCTACTATATCTTTGATGGTACCTATTCCCTTGGAATTGTCTAAGAAAATATATCTTTTAAAAACCTTTTCTTCAATCAGTATTTTTAAACTCCTTTTAGATATCAAATCTTCTAAATCATCTCCATGTATAGTAGCTATAATCCTTATCCCGGCCTTAATAGCTTCATGAATTGCTTCCACATCTAAATTGCTTCCTATTTCATCCATTGCTATTATCTCAGGTGACATAGCTCTTATCATCATGATAGTACCATCTTTTTTGTTACTTCCAGATAACACATCAGTCCTTATGCCAATATCAAATTGTGGCATTCCATTATATATTCCAGCTAACTCGAACCTTTCATCTATAACCCCTACTTTAAATCCTTTATTACCAATCAGCTCACTACCATTGCTCAACAATCTAATTAAATCTCTTAGCATAGTAGTTTTTCCGCATTGGGGTGGTGAAACTATTAAAGTATTATAAACCCTATTAGATTTGTCTATTAGAAATCTTATTATTTTTTCAGAAACACCTTTCTTTTCTTTAGCTATTCTTATATTTAATGAGGATATGTCCCTTATCGTTTCTATTCCATTCACACCATACAATACCTTTCCTCCCAATCCAACTCTGTGGCCTCCTTTTAAGGTTATGAATCCATTTTTTATCTCTTCCTCAAAAGCATAAACCGAATAATTGCTGATTAACTGAAAGGTTTCAATTAAGTCCCGTTTATTCACTATTTTCCCTTGTGTCTCGTCTTTAGTCAATTGGCCATTTTCGGTCACAAAAAAATCTGTATTACCAAAGTATATATTTATAGGAGATCCATATCTAAGCCTTATTTCTTCAATAATTTTTTTGTACGTATCTGGAATTCTTTTCAGAACCTGGCTTATTTCATAACCAATATATTCTAAGATATTTTCATATACATCGATTCCTCTATCGACCACAACATGTCCCTCCTTTTATATATAAATATGAATGTCCAAAAATAATATGCAAAAAAAGACTTAAAACCAAAAAGGTTTTAAGTCTAATTATGCTCATCTTCTGATTCTTCCAACTCTTCATCCTCTTCAAAATCAATATAGTCAAAATCGTCATCAAAATAATCATCTTCATAGTCTTCATATAACTCTTGATCTTCATCATCAAAATCGTATAATTCATTTTCTATCTCAGACAAATCCTCATCTATATATTCTAAATATTTTTCTAAATCCTCATAGTCTTCCATTATTTCATCAATTATCTCAGTAAAATCTTCTAAGATATCGATGATATGCAATAGCAATTTTCCTTCCTTAGTTTTTTCGCCAATCTCAAGTCCTTCTGCCAGTCCCTTTAAGTACGAAACTTTTTGATAAAGATATTCCAATTGTCTCCCCTCCTCTTTAATATATTTATATTTTATTATTCCCTAGACCCTTGATAAATACTCTCCAGTTCGAGTATCTATTTTAATCTTGTCTCCCACATTTACAAACAGAGGCACATTGACAACTGCACCTGTTTCAAGGGTAGCAGGTTTTGTTGCACCAGTTGCAGTATCCCCTTTCACGCCTGGTTCAGTATGAGTAACCACTAACTCTACAAAGTTTGGAGCTACTACTTCAAAAGGCTTACCTTGATAAAAACGAATAATTGCATTCTCATTTTCCTTTATGTAAATAATTGCGTCCTCTACTTGTTCTTTTTCTAAAGGTAATTGCTCATAAGTCTCATTATCCATAAAATAAAACAAATTACCATCATTATAAAGATATTGCATTTCCTTAGTCTCAATCCTTGCTTGAGGAAATCTATCAGTAGGATTAAAGGTTACATCTTTTATAGTCCCAGTCATAACATTTTTAATCTTTGCACGGACAAAAGCTGCACCTTTGCCTGGTTTAACGTGTTGAAAGTCTACAATTTGATATACTTCTCCATCCATTTCGAAAGTAATTCCCTTTCTAAAATCACCTGCTGAAATCATATTATAACCTCCTTAATTATTTTCTCTCATGTAGTTAAAAACTTCTAAAGCTAATAAATAGCTATTCAATCCAAATCCAGTTATTTGGCCCATACAAACAGGAGCAATGACAGATTTTTTTCTAAATTCCTCCCTCTTATATATGTTAGATATGTGAACTTCTATTACTGGAATATCCAAAACTTCAATAGCATCTCTAATAGAAATGCTATAATGAGTATAACCACCTGGATTTATTATAACTCCATCATACCCACCATTAAGAGTTTTATGAAGAATATCTATGATCTCTCCTTCACAATTTGATTGCACGATTTCAACTTCCATATTAAGACTATTAGCCTTCATTTGTATCATATTATTAATTTCATCTAAGATAAATTTACCATATATGGATTTATCCCTTTTCCCTAATAAATTCAAATTAGGTCCATGAATGATCAAAATTCTCATTGGCATCTTCCTTCATTTATGCTATTTATTATAGCAGCCATTAATTTTTACTACAAGAGGTATGTTGCTTAAAAATATAAATAATTTCATCTCCTATTGCTTCCATAGTTTTATGATCCACATTTACTACTATATCAGAATTGGATATATACAAATGCCTTCTTTTCTTATATATTTCCTCAATCCTCTTCCTTAAATTGATTGCGTCTTTTAGAAGAGGCCTTTCCTCCTTATTAGCTGGAGATGATTCTATATTTGCAACTATTGAATCTATACTAGCTTGTAACAAAAAAATCATTCCTTTTTTCTTAAGAATTTCAATATTTCTTTTGTTTAATACTACTCCTCCTCCTGTAGAGATTACAGCTCCTTCCTTTTTTATTGTTTTCTCAATTATGTCTTGCTCTAGAGCTCTAAAGTATTTTTCTCCATATAATTTAAAAATATTGTTAATGCTTTGCCCAGTTTTATCAACTATCATCTCATCTGTATCGATGAATTCCAAATTGAGCTTCTCTGCAATATATTTACCTACCGCTGATTTTCCAGACCCGCTCATGCCAATTAATACTATATTTTTAAAATTGCTAGATCTATTCATGTTGTGGTTCAGCTCCTACTATTTCAATGGCCTTTGTTATTTCTTTAATTAAATCTGCGCTAAATTGATAATTAAGAGTATCTACTCTGCCATATAATTTTCCCCTTTCAGTTACTACATATCTGGGTTTCAAATTGTTTAATGTTATTGCAGCAATGTCTAATTTGCATTTATCACATGTGCATATGTCATCTCTATCTTCTAATATTTTATCTATCGCAAAGATGACCTCATCTTCCATTAAATTGACAAGTTCCATTTTCACCCCTCCTTTGTTGTTGGATTATTAATTTTTAATGATTTCAATTTTGGGGTCAACAAATTTAGGTAAATATATTCCATACTTCCTAATTATATCAAAATCATAGTTAGCATTTATTCCATTTTTTTCAAAAGGTATAGTACTCAAATCTTTTAGCAAAACTACTCCATCTACATTCACTTCATTTAAGGTGTTCACATAAATACTACCTCTATTTAAAATAAGTATACCTGAAAAATCAAAGTTACAATTAATTTCCAAATCACCTTCTATGTAGAGAATACCCTTAAGTATTACTTCATCTAATTCTCTTTCACTCTCAATAGTTAAAGTAGGAGTAACATAACCATCTCTTATTATCAAAATCATTTCATTACTTATAAGAATCTCTTCTTTTATGGGTTTCTCCATCCCATTTCTAAAATACATAATACTGGTTCTGCCATCCATCAATTGATTAATTTCAACTCTATTATAGTCCATCGCCTCCAATATTATTATACCACTTGGAGATTCTTCAAAGATAATATTTTCTTCTAAATATGCCAGATAATTTTCAAATTCTTCTATCCTATCTTGTGGAATTCTATCTATGGACAAAACAGGATTTCTCATTTCAAAAAAATCGTTTATTATTGTAAGTTTTGCACTTATATCTTGCTTCACATTATTACAAACACTATAAGTTTCTAACTCCATTATCATTCTATCTTCCTTTTTAAAATTAACTGTAACAATTTTATTAGAATCTCCTTTAAATAAATCCTCTGAATCTATTAAAATGTTTCTATCATATATAGGGGTAATTCTGCCTAATCTAATAAATGTTTCAATTCTTGGCAATAGCTGTTCTTTGTAATATTTTTCATCTTTTAACACCATGTTGATTTTTCCCTCTGAAAGATAAAAGGCTTGTATACTATTTAAGCTAGAATTTACTATGAAGTATTCTATATTAGATAGATACAGTAGAAATAAAGCTGATATTAACATTATAAACATTATTAATAGGACCATATTAGTAATAAAACCCTTGTCCTTTATGACAACCCTCTCCTTTTAATACAGAACAGGACATCTTATAAAAATAGTCATATTAAATTCAGTACTTCTTCTATTGTTTTCACCTAAAATAACAGATAACTTTACTATTCTTTCATTAAAATCAGCATAAGAGTCTTCTATAGATATTATATATTCAGCTATTTCATTATGCCCAGAAAATCCACCAGCCCTTGGTAATCTTTCTTCATTAGTATTAGCTGTAATTCTATATATTTTATTATCTTTAAAATAATAGGTAGAATAGTTATATTTATAAGTAGCATTCGGAGCATAGTTCATCACTACAAATCCAAAATTATTCTCATATTTTTCATCTAATGAATCGATTTTAGCTGATGAAATTATTTTATCTGCGGACCTTACTTCATTTTTAATAAATTCAATCAAATATTTCCCATTCAATATTATTTCATCTTCTATTTCCCCAATTCTATAACTATTTACAGTTATGGTTAAAACTGAGTATAATGTTAATGCTATTAATGAGAATATGCTAAGAGCTAGTATAATCTCTAAAAGAGTATAACCGCTTTTATCCATTAATTATTCATTCCACCTTTTGTAGGAGCAAATATAATAGTAATAACATCCATTTCCTTAATTTTAGTATTCTTTCCATGTTTTAGCTCTACGGATAATTCCCATATTTGATCTCCTCGATTTTTCTTATAGATTTTGCAACTATATTCATAAGCCATATCATCATTATCTAGAGGTAAAATAATTGATATGTTATCAGCGCTACATAGAATATTAATCAGGTCTTCTATTTTCATATCAAATATGTATTCATTTTGGTCCAAATAATCATAAGCTTTAATTCGTTCGATGATAGATTCTATTTCCAATAACATTAAAACCTTTTCTTTTGCTAAATATATGTTGTTTAAACTTGTATTTATAATTGGAAAAAAAGTTATTACAATAATTCCTGTTAAAAATATCCCTAATAACAATTCAATTAACGAAAACCCCTTGCTATTTTTCATTTTCTCCCTCTTAATCATAATAGATATTAACTTTACCCGTTGCTGGAGTTACAGTAATCTGTATTTCTTCTCCGTTACTATTTTCTAAATATATTGTACCAGCATATTTAGGAGCTCCTGAATAATTAAAAACAATCTCATTCTTATTATCTTTAATGTTAATCTTCTTTATCTTTACACCGCTTCTAAATTCCTTCCTTTTAATAGTTTCGGGAAGCTTATCATATTTGATTATTAAATAAGTATTATCAGATCTGAGTTCTACCCCATATAATCTCGATTCTATAATGGCTCTATTCCTTGCATAATTAATATCCTTTTTTAACTCAATTATGTCCTTTCGTTCCCTAAAGTATGATAGATAATTGACTTTGATAGCTGGTATAAGGAACAGCATAGATAATATAAAAATCACTAGAATTAGTTCAATGAGACTTTTTCCCTTATTGTCTTTTAACATTTTTGCTTAATACCTCCAATCATTGAGGATATAAAGCATATATACCGCCTCTGCTCTAGTAATAAAATTATCTGGACTATCATAATATTTGCTCCTGTAATTTTTTTCGTAAAGTATTTTAGTTGAAATATTATCCCATTGGAAACTGTCAGACTCTAATATTTTGCTCATTATGGATTCAATTTCCCTGTAGGATACTCCTTTATTCGCAAAAATAGAATCCATTCCCCAGTTATCAATGTAGCCTTTCTCACGTGCATATTGTAATAAATCATTGAATTTAATCTCATCAATAGTTTTGACTACATCCCAATTATACACTCTACTTAAAAGAGCTAGAAATTCACCTTTTGATATATTGTTATCAGGCTTAAAATTATTATCAGAATAACCAGAAACTATTCCCCTTCTTTGGAAAGCAATTATTTCATTTTTGGCCCAGTGGCTTCTTATGTCCAGTAATACATTATAGTTTTTATCTATTAACACTACGTAAATATTGCCTTTATCTCTAAAGGAGTTAGGTTTAACATAAGTCGTTATATATCCATCCTCTATATAGGACGGCAAATACAACCATAGGCCATTTGATAGCTTATAAATGCCTCCATAGTTTTTTCCATAGTACTCAAATTTCAACTCAATATCCTTTTGATTATCCTCTCCATTGGATTTATTTAGTATACTAACCTTATAGAAATTGGAAGCTTTTATATATTCACTATCTATTATATAATAATTATCTGGTAAGATGTCTATGGAGATTACAATTGGATTATAATAAATCCCACTTTCTACTTTAATATGGAATTTACCGTCTAAACTAGATATTTCCCCACCAGAAATAGGTAGTACTTCTGATTTTGTCTTGCTTATTGCTGATTCTTGAGATAATTGCTGATATTTAGTATCATATTCTTCTGATAAACCTTCTAAAAATCCACTATAAAAACCTTCTATATATCCGGTAGATTCATTATGTAAGTCGTATTCCCTTATCAATCGTGCTTGTGTAGAAAGATGTTTTCTCCAGTTCTTTTCAGATTTAAAATAATAGTCCTCTAATGCTTTCGTTTCACCTTTAATCATTCCAGAAATCTTCCCTTGATTATATCCCATTTCAAAGGTTCTTCTATGTATTGCTAAATTCATAGCTCTATAACATTCATTATAGCTCTTTTCATAAGCCCTTTTAAATCCTACTAAAAAACCTTCCACATACTCAGTTACATCGCTATTTAGTAAAAACTTCTCAATAATAGTTGAGTCAGATGGCATATTCCTTGTATAGTTCAAAGTGTTATTTTCAAAGTAATCTTTTGCTCCATAGTTTCTGCCTAAAATTTTTCCAATATATTCTCCATGATGTAATCCTTCATCATAAGAAAGCTTAATTATTTCTAAATTGGATTTAGTATATCCTTCCACATATCCTTCTCTAAATTTCTTCTTAAAAGTATTTAAAAAGGAATGTCTATCTTGATAATTAAACCTATTTAAATCAAACATGTCAACTATATCAATATCAGAGGGCAGTGCGCTAGGTGGATTTAAATCTTTACTTGCATAATAATCTTTGAAACCATAAACTTCTCCAGTTAACAAACCTAACATATCAGCATAATCAGTATTTCTGATATTCAAATCTGCATCGTCAGAAGGGTTATTCCCTTTTAAAATTTCATTATATCCTTTTATAAAACTAGCATAATATCCTGACATAAAACCTTCATTATAGACATTAGACTGATTATTTAGATAATATTTATACTTATTCTCCACTTCATAACGGTCAATTAAGTCTTTATAATTAGGTGTTATATCTATTGCATAAAGATATTTAAATCCTTCTAAAATTCCATCATAATATCCAAAATACTCTCCTAATTTCTCTCCATTCTTATATTCATCTTCCCATGTATTAGCAAAAACTTTTATATTATAGTTAAAGAACAGGAAATTAAATATTATAATTGAAAAAATTACTTTAAATATTTTCAAGTTCAGTCACCTTACCTTATTTAGGAATAACCAATATTCTTCCTTCTTTAATATCCTTATCTGATTTTATTTCATTCCTTTTTATAATTATATCTTTCTTTTTTGCAGTACCATAGAATTTCATACTTATCTCATCTAATGTATCGTCTTTTTCCACTACATAGATTGAGAAGGATTCGTTATTTTCATCAAACCCATTAGTTCTTTTAGTATAATTCGCTTCCACTTTGTCCAATAATAAAACTCCGTAGTCTTCCCTATTATTAGCCAATTCTATATATAATTTGTCCAGTTGTAAAGGATAAAGGGCTAAATCAGATGGAAATTTGACCTCAATATAATTCCAGCCTTTCCACGATATACCCCTTGATAATTCAAGGTCTACAAATTCACCAGCTTGTCCTTTCATTCTAAAACCCAGAGTGGCTGGAGAATATTCAAAGGAATATACCCATATCCCTACAGTATCTGGAGGATATTTCAATATTATATTTCTATTTGATAAATCTAAATAAGCTCTATTCTCACTTTCCAAGGCTAAAATATTGTACTCGAACCTTATAGAATGCTCATTGGATATTGAGTTTGTAGATTTATAAACACCACCATTAACATATTTGCTTGATGGTATGAAGTAATAGTTATCATCTTCAAAATCCTCCAATATTTCCATATGATGATTATCTACTTTATCTTGCAAATCCGTCTCATCTTCTAAACTAACTTCATCTTCATAAATAACCTCATCTTCAGGAGAACTTAATTCCTGTAATGGATAAAAAGGGTTTTCTTCAACTACATTAGACGCATATTCTAAGTTAGTTTTGCTATCATAAATTGGGTTATATTCAATTAGACTGTATATCTTCATGGATAGATGCCCTGCTAATACTTGACTATCTACACTATCTATTAGTAAGTCTGTAACCAATAACTTTTTTGGACATTCTTTTATTTTTCTAAGAATTTCAATTAATCCATTATATGGAGCTCTGAAGGGTATATGTACATCTATTGTGTGGAATGAAAAATCGTCAATATATTCCTCCTTAGGCGTAGTAAAATTTATATCAAAAAATTCCATATTTTCATTATCAAAAAGGTCACTCAATAGAACTATTATTTCATATTGATCAATATACGGAAAATATTTGCTAGTAAGGGCAATCTTTTCTTCATATAGTTTTTTTCCTTCCTTTTCAATATTATCTTCTTTCTTTAAAATAGCATTGATCTGGGATATTTTTTCTTCATAATCTTTTCTTTGAAGGATTAAAGCTTGCAATTTCATATATTGTGGAAAAATTATAAATCTATACATTGTCCAAAAAAATATGATTGTTCCCAAAATGTAAAATAGTATTATTTCATTTTTGGTCATTTTCCTCTTTATCATTATTTTCTTCATGAGCCCTATTTTCTCCATCTCCATCCACATCCTCAAAATTTATATTTAGAACAAAATTATAATTTTGACTTGACTTGGTAATAGTTGAAATGAAAACATTTTTGAAATCTTCTATAGATTTTAGATTGTTACTAAACACTGCTATGGAATATTGATCTCCTGAATAGCCTATTAGCTCAATACTATCTGTATTTATACTTATAGAGGTAAAATAAACACCATCTGGCCTTCTAAGTGTAATACTTTCTAATAAGGAATCATCTATTATGCTTTTTTTTGATATAATTCGATCCAATTGTCTATATTGTTCTAAATAAATTCTAAATTCTTTTACTTCCTCTTCTTTTTCCTTTATTTTTTTCATTTTTTTAGTTAATAGATTGTCTTCTAGAACCGCTTCCATTTTAGCTACATCTTTTGAAATCCTTCTAATCCTTATCTGTAAATGAGTAGTATAAATAACTATAAATAAACATAACGGTATGGTAATAAAATAGTAAATCCGTTTTTCTTTGCAAAATTTATCCTTTTTACTTATAAAATATTCAAAAAAATTTAGGTCTTTCATGTCAAATCACCTATCTTCTTACCAATGCACCAATAGAATTAATGTATTCAAACATATTACCATTAAAATCCACATTATCTAAAGATTCAATTATAACAGTAGGAATGTTGAAATAATTAGAATAAAATCTATCTAAACCATTATAATTTGCATTTCCACCACATAATAGGATCATATTTATTTGATAACCTAGCTCTCTAGTTAGATAGTATCTGAAGATCATTTCTATTCTCTCATTTAGTGTAGTAAGTACGCCTTTTATTAAACTTAAAACTGTATCATACTCTGAACTTTCTTCACTAGATATATCTGAATTGAATATATTATCCTTAATCTCAATAAGTTTTGAATCATCATACTCATAATAATTTAAAATGCTTTGGTCTAAATATTTTCCTCCTATATCAATTACTCTACTTACATATATGGTCCCATTTTTAATTATGGAAACCTTGGTATTTTCATAACCTATATCAATAACAGCAAAGGTCAAATTTTCAGTTGGATAATCTCCGTTGATGCAGGTACTTAAACTCAGCAATTTAGCTATTGAATTAGATTGATAATCTAATACTAAAGGATTTAAACCTAAATCTTTTAGTAATCGATAATGGTTATTTATTATTTCCTTTGGCATCCCAATTAACAATAGATTTATCTTTTCAATATCATCATCATAAAAATAATCAATTACTTGAAATTGCACTACAAAGTTTTCAGGATTAAGAGAAATGTACTCTTCAATCTGAAAACTTATCACCTTTTCAATATCTTCTGGTTCTACCTTTGGAATTACTGCTTCCCTTATTATTGTCTTTGAATTATTAATAGTCAAATAGGTATCCTTTATTCTTATTTTCCTTTTCTTAAGTTCCTCATCTAATACATAATAGAGCAAATCCTTGTCCATTTCTCCATCCTGATAGGCACCTTTAGGAGTATTAATGGCAAAATAATCATCTACTATAATACTTGAATCCATTATCTTACCTACAATACCTTTAATCTTATAGCTACCAATATCTAAAGAAAGTATACTTTTCTTAGGGAGAAGGAATTTCAAATTCAATTAAAACCATCTCCTTTCAGATATAAAATCACTTTATAACTCTGCAAATTCTTAAATTATATTTGCAGTTAAAGTCGATATTTTCTTTAATATTTAGATTGATTTGGTATGAAATAGTTTGTTATCCAATTAGAATAAAAAATTAATTATATACCAATTAATAATTCTATCTCCCCAAAATAAAGTAATTATAAATCCTAATATTAAAGAGGGAGCAAAGGGGATACAATCTTTTCTTCCTTTAATTTTGAAACATAGTAAAATAATTGAAACAATACCTCCTATTAAAAACGATAAAAGAATACTTAAAATAATTCTGGGGATTCCTAGAATGAAACCTAACACTCCAATTAGCTTTACATCTCCACCGCCTATTTCACCTTTTGATGCAAAAAAAATAATAAGAAAAATTAACAATCCCACACCCAGCCCCATTAAACTGTTAATCAAATTCAAAGTGCTGTTATAGAATAATAAATTTAATATACTAAATATAATTGAACCTAATAATACTAATAAGACTAAAATATTTGGAATTAATAGATTTTCTAAATCTATAAAAATAATGATTCCAAATAAACTGAATAAATAAGCATAAAATATAAAATTTAAACTAAGTCCATAATGCAAAAAAATTATAAGATATATAATTCCATTTAATAACTCGACAATAGGATATCTTAGAGAAATCCTTTTTCCGCAGTATTTACATCTTCCTCTTTGGAGTAAAAAACTAAGTATAGGTATCAAATTGTACCATTTTAAAGGGATCTCACATTTCGGACAATAAGAACGTGGGAAAATAATGCTTTCTTGTTTTGGAATCCTATGTACACATACATTTAGAAAGGAACCTATAATGATACCTGAAACAAATATGAATACTGCCATTGATAATCTCCTTAATTATTTTTATTTATCATAACAGGTTCTACTATAATGTTGCCTTTTTCATCAACCGTTACTTTATAATCATTGCCAGTAAATTTAGTACCATCTGATCTTTTTAATTCATCTGTAATTCCTCTAGGAATAGTAGGCCATTCTTCAATATATGGAGCCCAAGGCTGAGCATCAGCTTTTTCTCCTCCAGTTCCTGTCCACCCATTGCTATCTATTATATCTCCATCTGCTATATGCATGGTAGCTGCACTCATGAGTACCCTTACGTTTGCATTATGGGCAGCTATGGCTGCTTTTTTTCTCGAAACACCTAATCTTGGTATAGCAATAGTAGTTAATAAGCCAATTATGGATATTACTATAATTATTTCAATTAGCGTAAAACCTTTATAGTTTTTATAAAACTTCGCAATAATTCTCCAAATCATTTTATCCTCCTATTCTACTATTTTGTAATTATAGAAAGGCAGAATTCTCATAATATTCTAATATAAAAAATTGTATTGCACCTTTCATATCTAAAAATATGTAGCCATGTAATTCTTCAAAATCTTTTTTTAGATTTTTAAATATCAATTGTATTGACTATATCAAACATGGGCATCGCCATTGCAAGAATAATAAAACCTATTATTATCGCCATACAAATTATTAGAAAAGGTTCTAATAAGGTAGTTATTCTTTGAAAGAATACTTCTACCTCTTCATCAAAAAAATCAGCAGTCTTATCCAACATATTGTCTAAAGTTCCAGATTCTTCTCCTATTTTTATCATAGAATCTACCATTGGTGGAAATATAGCAGTTTTTTTTATTGCTTTTGACATAGGTATACCTTTCCTTATATCCTCTTTAACCTGACATAATTTGTTTGTTAATACCTGGTTCTCCATTATATTACTAACTACATCTAATGCTTCCAATAAAGGTATCCCACTATCAAATAAGGTAGCTAGAGTTCTTGCAAATCTAGAGGTTAAAATCATTATATGGTTTTTCCTTATTCCAGGAATTTTGATTCTTAAAGTATCATATAATAATCTCCCTTTTTTTGTTTTTTTAAAATAAGCAATTCCTGCCAACAATATAGAGATGGCTCCTATGAATAGATACCAGAAATCGATTAACCATTTACTCAAAGTTAAAAGAATTCTAGTTGGTACTGGCAAAATAAGACCACTAAATTCAAACATGCTAACGAAAGTAGGCATGACTACAATAAGTAAGAAAATTATTACTGCTATTGTAACGATACATAAAACAGTTGGATACACCAAAGCACTTTTTATCTTGTTTTCGATAGTAGCTTCCTTTTCATAATACACAGCCATTCTCTTCATCAATATATCTAAATTCCCACTAACTTCTCCTGCTAATACTATATTAGATAGGAGAGATGGAAAAATATTATTATGTTTAGCTATTGCATCAGATAGGACCATCCCCTTTTGCACATCTTCTTTCACAATAGATATAGCTTTTTGCAAAGTTTTATTTTCCGTTTGTTTCTCTAAAATATCCAAACAATTTATAATATTTATTCCAGCATCTATCATAGTATAAAACTGTCGACAAAAAATAGCTAAATCTTTTTTAGTAACCTTTTTAGGAAATATTTCTTTACTTATGTCCTTTCCCACATCCTCCTCAATGGATATGGGATAAAAATTACTTTTCCTTAGCATATCCAATACTTCTAAATCCGAAGAAGCATCAAAATATCCCTCTTTAATAACTCCTGACTCAGAAACTGCTCTATATTTATATAATGGCAATGTAAACCACCACCTTATATTATGTACTTTCGTACATAATCCATATCCATTGCTTGTCTTATTAGAGTTTCTCTAGAAATAACCCCTCTCCTATAAAAATCTAATAGGCAATCATCCATAGTTTGCATTCCCTGCTGCTTACTTGTTTGTATTATTGTATCTATTTGATATGTTTTTTCTTCCCTTATCAAGTTTCTTATTGCATGAGTAGCTATCATTATTTCCGAAGCTACAACTCTCCTACCTCCTTCAGTCCTAGGCAACAATTGCTGAGATATTATAGCTTGTATTACTGAAGACAACTGAACTCTAATTTGTTTTTGCTGATACGGTGGAAAAACATCTATAATACGGTCTATTGTTTTTGCTGCACCAATAGTGTGCAGAGTTGATAATATTAGGTGACCAGTTTCAGCAGCAGTAAGAACAATACTAATAGTATTTAAATCTCTCATCTCTCCAACCATGATTACATCTGGATCCTGCCTTAAAGCTGCACTTAGAGCATTGGAAAAACTGCAGGTATCCCTACCAATTTCCCTTTGATTTACGATACTTTTTTTATGTGTATGTAAAAACTCAATTGGATCTTCTAAGGTGATTATATGGCAATTTCTTTCTTCATTTATCAAGTTGATCATAGAAGCTAAAGTAGTAGATTTACCGCAACCAGCAGGTCCAGTGACAAGTATTAAACCTCTTGGAAACCTTGTTATATTCTTTACAATAGCCGGTAGTCCTAATTCGTCAATAGTGGGAACTTCTAATGGAATTACCCTAATAGCCATTGCATAGCTATTTCTTTGCTTATATGCATTTATACGAAAATGGCCAATACCTTGTGAAGAATAAGATATATCTATATGCCCCTTCTGTTCCAACTCTTTTAGCTCCTTATTACTTAGTATCTGTCTAATTAAATTCTCTATATCTTCTGAATCTAGCGATCTTTCGTTTAAATGGACCAAAGAGCCATGAACCCTCATGGAAGGAGGGATTCCAACAGTAAGATGAATGTCTGATGCTCCTTCATTAACCCCAAATCTGATTAATTCTAATAAATCCATTCTCTTCCTCCTACCCCAAAGTATAGCCTGCTTTTAGACATTCTTCTAAAGTAGAAACACCTTCTATGGCTAATTTGATTGAGTTATTCAATAAGGTGGTCATACCAGAATTTATAGCCTCGATTCTCAGCTTATCAACGCTTGCACCTTTAGAAATCAATTCTCTCATACTTTCGTTTACCAACATTATCTCATGTACAGCTCTTCTGCCAATAAAGCCATTATTACATTCATTACATCCTTTTGCTTTATAAAGAATAACAGACTCTTTCTGATCTATACCTAATAATGACTTTTCAGATAGATTTGCTTCATAAGAAATTTTACAATTAGGACATAATTTTTTTATCAGTCTTTGTGAAATAACTCCAATTACTGCTGAGGATACCAAGTATGGTTCTATCCCCATATCTATTAATCTGATAATAGATGAAGGACTATCATTTGTATGAAGGGTAGAAAGGACTAAATGGCCTGTTATCGCGGCACGCGTTGCAATTTTAGCTGTTTCAGTATCTCTAATTTCACCTATCATGATTATATCTGGATCTTGTCTAAGAATAGACCTTAAACCACTAGCAAAAGTTAATCCTGCTTTAACATTTACTTGAACTTGGTTTATGCCTTCCAATTTGTATTCTACAGGGTCTTCTATGGTTATTATATTCTTTTCAATGTTATTCAACTCCTTTAAGATCGCGTATAACGTTGAAGTCTTGCCACATCCAGTTGGTCCGGTCGTTAGTACAATGCCGTAGGGTTGCTTAAGTATCTTATTAAATAATTTCAAGTTTTCTTCATTAAGCCCTAATTCAGATTTTGTAAAGAAAAAATTCTCCCTATCTAAAATCCTTATAACTATCTTTTCTCCATGTATAGTTGGCATCGTAGATATTCGCAAATCTATCTCTTTACCGTTAAATTTTATATCAACCCTACCGTCTTGAGGTATCCTCTTTTCAGCAATATTCATTTGCCCCATAATCTTAATCCTTGTGATTAAAGCCGAATAAATATTAATGGATAATCTCAAAATTTCATTTAGGTCCCCATCAATCCTAAACCTTATTCGTATAATATCTTCAGAGGGCTCAATATGAATGTCGCTGGCTTTCAACTCAATGGCTCGTTCTATTATAGAATTTAGCAATTTAACTACTGGTGCAGACCTAATTTCTAATAATTCTTCCTCGTCTATACCTTCAATATCGTCATATTTATGATTGCTTGAAAATTCTTCTATCAGCTTTTCCGATACACCCTTTTTGTAATATTTGTCAATATATTTTCTAATACTTTTCCTATTTGACATTACAGGTTGTATTTCGTATTGAGTATGTAGTTTTACATCATCTATTGCAAATATGTTAAGGGGATCTGCCATAGCAATCATAAGCAAATTATCTTTTAAATCAATTGCTATTAAATCATATCTTCTAGCAATGGTTTCAGGTATTTTGAGAACTATTTCAGATTTTATCATATACTTTTCTAAATCAATATATGGTATACCTAGTTCATCTTCTAATACTTCTAAAAGGCCTTTCCCTTCACCTAATCCTTTCGCTATAATAGTTTCACGATTTTTTTGATTATTTTCTTGTCTTATTAAAGTGTCATTAAGTTGTTCCTCTGTAATTTTATCAGAGTATAAAAAAGATTCTCTTAATTTAAATTCATATTTCCTCATAATTACACCTTTATTTAATATATACAATAGTATTATTCTATGTAGTTTTTTAAAATCCTCCTAATTTTTTCAAAATTTTCTAGAAAAAATAAATCTTTTTTCCCAAGCCATATTTCCTGACTACATAATCCCTGATTTATTAACATTGAAATTCCGTTAATAGTTTTATAACCCTTAAATTCAGCTAATTGTAATAACCTTGTTTTTTTTGGTTTATAAATTATGTCATATACTATTAAGTTTTCCTTGAACCCCTCAATATCTATAGGGCTTTCAGTTTGATTTGGATACATTCCAACGGAAGTACAGTTAACAATCATATCAACTTCTTTCTTCTTTACGTTTTCCAATTTTAAGGAGTCATATTTAACTTCAATTTTAGGAAAATATGAAGATATTCTATCCGATAAAGTTTCAGCTTTAGATATAGTTCTATTTGCAATAATTATACTCTTTACACCCTCCATAGCTAATGAAACAGAAATTGCATTAGCAGCTCCTCCTGCACCTAATACCAATATTTTTTTATCTTTTACATCGATTTTTTCCATTTCCAAAGATTTTAAAAATCCTTTTCCATCAGTATTAAAACCTATTAATTTACCATTCAGATTTCTTACAGTATTCACAGCTCCTAAAACCTTTACATTTTCAGATACCTCATCTAAGTAGTTTATTATAGTGATCTTATGAGGTATTGTAACATTAAAACCCTTTACGTTTAAAATTTTGAAAGCTTCGAGAATTAATTCCAATTCTTCTTCTTTTATCTCAAATGTGAAATATATGCTATTTTCTCCTATCAATTCGAAGTAACTATTATGAATTATTGGTGATAAGGATTTCGATACAGGATTGCCAATTAAGCAATAAATATCTTTATCTTTAATAGTTTTCATTGATCTCCCTCCTTTGTGTGCAATTATATTATAACATAATGATTTAGAATTTTATTATCAATTATGATAAGATCAGTTATGATGATTTATTCCTTCTTTATACATATATTAAAAAAATTAACCTTAATAAAAAAACTTAAAAAAGCAAAAATAGATTTAGGAGGTGGATATTTTGAAAAAAAATAAAATATTATTTTTTCCCTTGGTTCTCGCTTTAGTTTTAATTACAATTGGTTGCACAGTTAATCGTCCTGGAACGCAAACAAGAATAGGACGTAATACAACTAATAATGATTTAGGCTTAAGAAGAAACAATAATATGCTCGGAATTAATAGAAGAAATACTAACCTAATAACCGATAGAAACAGAATTAATGATGATAACTTGGTAAGAAATATGGATAGCAATATGCTTGATAATAATATGCTTGATAACAGTATGAATAATATGTCTACCCGAGCTAACGCCATTGCAAGAAGAATTACTAATTTAAACGAAGTTAACAGGTGTTCAGTATTGTTAAGTGGTGATACTGCCATTGTTGGGGTAGATATAAACGATAATTTTGAAGGAAAAATGTCTGAAAACTTGAAAATAAAAATCGAAAATATTGTTAAAGATATGGATAATAATATTACAAATGTCAGCGTAACAGCAGATCCCGATCTATTTACTAGAATATCTAATATGGCGAAGGATATTCGTGAAGGAAGGCCTATAACTGGTTTCGCAAGACAATTTCAGGAAATATTAAGGAGAATATCCCCAACAAGATAAATCCGGATTTCCCGGATTTATCCTCCTACATAATCATTACAAACTTTTTAGGGGGAAAAGAAATGAAAAAAATCAACTATTTTTTTTTACTAGCCAGTTTGACATTATACTTCTCGTCTATTTCAGTTAATGCATGTAGTAATAGATATGGAAGAATAGTAAACCAGGGACCAAAAAATGAGAAAGTTATTGCCCTAACTTTCGATGATGGACCTCATCCTAAATTTACTAATGAAATTCTGGATATATTAAAGGAATATGATATAAAAGCCACCTTTTTCGTTTTAGGAAAATTCGCAGAAGCATATCCAGAAATAATCATTAGACAATGGCAGGAAGGCCATGAGATAGGAAATCATACTTACTCTCATGTAGATGCTAAAAGTGTATCTAAAAAGATACTGTATGAGGAATATAAAAAAACCCAGGAAATTATTGAAAATCTAGTTAATAATAGGCCAAAGCTTTTTAGGCCTCCTTACGGGTCTTTCGATAGCCAAGCTTTAGATATAATGGAAATGGATAACTCAATAATGGTCTTATGGTCATCTCATCAGGATTCCAAAGATTGGAGTAATCCTGAAGTAGATGAAATAGTAAATACTACACTATCAAGTATCAAAAATGGCGACATTATTCTATTTCATGATTATGTCTATTATAACAAAAGTAATACAGTTGAAGCATTAAAAATAATAATTCCTGAACTTATAAACCGAGGTTACAAATTTGTCACCATTTCAGAATTACTAAATCTAATAGAATAGTAAATTGCATGTTCAGCAAACAACTTGGCATTAACTATTTAAAGCTTTGCTAAGCTTTTCTAAAGCTCGTTTTTCTATCCTAGATACGTAAGATCTGGATATTCCTAGCATTGAAGCTATTTCCCTTTGAGTCCTGCAACCTCCATCCGTCAATCCATATCTTAATTCAAGTATCTTCCTTTCTCTATCTTTCAATACCTTATTAATAGCATTATACAATCTTTTAGTTTGCAGCTTTAAATGAACTTCATCTAATATATGATCTGTATCAGTACCTAATATATCTAATAAGGATATTTCATTACCTTCTTTATCAATACCTATAGGCTCCTGTAAAGAAACTTCTCCTTTGGATTTTTTATTAGATCTCATGGTCATTAAAATTTCATTAGCAATAGTAACATTACGGAAACATTTCATCATAGCCAAAATTTACTTAAATCCACTTCAGATTTACCTACAATAGGCTTCCGTATTAAATATTATAGATTATTAAACAATATGAAACAAGAAGAACTTGCAGTAAAGGCTGGATTAGATAGAGCTACTATTATCAGATATGAAAACAATTTAGTAGAACATTCTATAAATATTATTGATAAAATATCACATGCACTTGGAGTAAATCCTACCATCATATATGATGATTATTTTAGATTTATTAGTAGCGATTACGGTAAGAAAATTAAACAATTAAGAATTAAGTTTAATTTAACTCAAAAAGGCTTAGGTAGTTTGTTGCAAGTCCACAGAAAAACAATTTCAAAATGAGAAGCAGAGAAAGAATATCCGACTTGGAAAAACTATATGAAATTATTAAAGTATTTCCCATGAAATAACCACAATACAACATACTTTTATTTTCTTTTTCTTTAGAACAATTATAGATATAAAAACCAACTTTTTATATTTTATTTGATGTTATTGGTCGTAATTCAATACCTGACTTTGTGTTAGCCATTTTTAGGCTTTTTATAAAATATATATGTAAAATATAGCTATATCTTTTATTTTTCGTTGTAGGAGAAAATTAAAGGTCGTTTTTTTTCGTATGAATAAAAAAGAGGTAGGATTTATAATATTCTACCTCTATAATCTATATAACTTATGAATGCCAAATGAATGAATATGATTTAAATGTCTTATAAAACCCTTAATGCTCTTGGGCTATTCTCTCTTCTCTCAATATATCCTTTTTCCTCCAACTTACTTAAATATCTATGAACTGTACTTGTAGACTTAAAACCTACAATTTCACTTAACTCTCTTACAGATGGACTATATCCATTTTCATCTATGTATTTTACGATAGCATCAAATAGTTTAGATTCTTTTTCATTTAGCATGGTCATTCCCCCTTTAAACATATTATATACGAACGTAAGTTCTGTGTAAAGGGATTAAATAAAAAAGGTAGGATTTTGCTTCCCTACCTCTATTTATACCATATATAATTCTGATCTCTCTACATTCTTAGGGAACATTTGATAGTTTAACAAGGAAAAATCAAAATCATTAACAATGATATTTTTAATCTTTTTCATATTAGCCAATAATTTTTACAAGTATTGCTGTTATTACAGATGTAATTATTGGAGCCATAATATATGATTTCCAAAAACTACTCCTTTTATCTATATTATCAACATCTGTTTTTATTTCTCCGACTTCTCTATTTAGCTTATTTAAACTATCTATTACATTATCTAGTTTATTACTTAACATATCTATTTTCTTATCATATTTATCATCTAACTTAACTAAATGATCCAAAATTCTATCTATATCCATATTATAACCTCCAAATTGGGTGGAACTATTTAAAGATTCCTCATATAAATTATATATGTCTTTAACACATTTTATGTACCCAGCATTATAAAATCCATTAAGTAACAACCTAAGTGATTTATTGTCCAAGATATACACTTGACTAGAATCTTTATTATAAGTTACATATTTATAATCCATATTATTTTTTACTATATATTCTTCTACAGTAGCCATTAATTATTCCTCCAATAAATTAAGGCTTTTTAAGAAATTATCACTAACGTTTATTTCTCCAAAGTTTTCTTCATATTGTTTAATATTTTTTTCAAGAATCAT
>NZ_FNNG01000012.1 GCF_900106765.1 Tepidimicrobium xylanilyticum | reverse complement strand
GGATAAGTGCTGAAGGCATCTAAGCACGAAGCCCCCCTCAAGATAAGATTTCCCACCACGGGAAGTGGGTAAGACTCCAGGGAGACTACCTGGTAGATAGGCCTTAAGTGTAAGAGCAGTAATGCTTTAAGCTTAAAGGTACTAATAAGTCGAGGGCTTGACCAGAAATATAATGTACTGTTTAGTTTCAATGAAGGTAATCTGGTAGCAATAGCGAGAGGGAAACACCTGTACCCATACCGAACACAGAAGTTAAGCCTCTCAGCGCCGATGGTACTTGGGTGGAGACGCCCTGGGAGAGTAGGACGCTGCCAGATGAGATAAAAGCCCTATTTCTAAGATAGAAATAGGGCTTTTATATTAAGTAAATTTATTAGTTACTTGTAAAAGGAAGTAAAAGTTGAAAAATAAAGACAAATGTTGTATAATTAGCTGTTGTACAAGCTACTTAAAATTAAAGGCATTATAGAAAATATAAATATGGAGATGTTATTATGAAATATGATATATTCAAATCAACAGATAGGAAAGCCCATAGGTATTTACAAGGGTTATTAATTCCTATTATTATCTTTGGGTCTAGCTTTTTAATAATGAGCATAACTTTTATTTTTTCCAGTGCCCATTTTAATATTCCCATGTTTAAAAGCTATTTTACTAGTAAAACCCTAGTATTTATGAATATATTTCCAATCTTAATATTTTTTACTTTCGCTTATATTCTATCCAATAGATTATGGTTAAGTTTTGCATTATCTAATCTATTATTTGTTACTATGTCCATAATTAATAGATTTAAGCTGACCTTTAGAGATGACCCATTTACTTTTATTGATATTACCCTTGTAAGTGAATCCTTGGCAATGACTAAAAGGTATAAGCTAGAGTTTACTACCAATATGAAAATTTTGATAGTAGGTCTAATTGTAATGACGATTATATTAAGGATATTTTTCCAATATAAGATAAATTCTAAGAAAATTAGGATTTCAATACTTATAGTGTTATGTATAATAAGCATGTTAGTGTTCCGAAGTTTTTATTTTGATTCACAGTTATATAATGAGCTGGGAGATAAATCACTAATAAATATTTGGTCTAAGCCTCAGCAATTTCAATCTAAGGGATTCGTATATCCTTTCATATACAGTATAAAAGATGTTAAGGATACGGAATTGGAAGGATATGATGAAAAAAAAGCAATAGAGGACTTATCTAGATATAAATATTATGATATTCCCCAAGATCAAGAGGTAAATATAGTAGCAATTATGTTGGAAGCTTATAATGACTTTACAAAATTTGATACTATTGAGGTTAATCCTGAAGTATATGATAATTTCCATAAAATAAAAGGGGAATCAGTACATGGAAACCTTGTAACCAATATATTTGCGGGAGATACCATAAAAACTGAAAGAGAATTTCTTACAGGATATAGCTCTCATCCTAGATATTTAAAAAATACTAACTCATTTGTATGGTATTTTAAGGAACAGGGGTATAGAACTGAAGCAATGCATCCCATTTATGGATGGTTTTATAATAGGCGTAATGTCAACGAGTATTTAGGTTTTGATGCCTTTGATTATTATGAGAATAAATACAAGGATATACAGGAAACATTTTTTAAGGATATGGAATTCTTTGATTTCATTATAGAAGGCTATGAAAAAAGCAAATCCAATGGTGTACCATATTTTAATTTTACTGTAACATATCAAAATCATGGTCCTTATTCAACAGAGAAATATACGGATGTAGAATATCTAAAGAAAAAATCTGGTTATGATGAAGCTACCTATAATATAATAAACAATTATTTGAAGGGAATTAGCGAAACGGATAAGGCCATGAAGAAATTGTTTGATTATTTTAGAGATGAAGAAGAACCAGTAATAATAGTATTATTTGGAGACCATAATCCTTGGCTTGGAGAAGAAGCTTCAGGCTATAATATGATGGGTATAAATATAGACCTATCGACTACAGAAGGTTTTTTAAATTATTACGAAACACCCTATATCATATGGGCAAATGAACCTGCAAAAGAAATATTTAACAAATCATTTATTGGTGAAGGCAATAACATAAGTCCACAATTTTTAATGGCAGAGCTATTTCAATATCTAGGGTGGAAGGGAAACGAATATATGCAATATATAATGGATTTAAAAGCTCATATAGATGTGATAAACAATGTATATTATAAAGAATATGGTCAATATACTGCCGAACTATCTGAAGAAAATCAACAGAGGTTTAAAGATTTTAGAAATGTGGAATATTATTATAGCCGTAATTTCAAGGAACAGGATAACAAGTAATTTGCCTATAATTTCAAAAAGGCTCTCAATTTTAAAATTGAGAGCCTTAGTTTAATTATGAGCACATTGTGCTTATGGTGATAAATAGGATTTTAAGTTTAAAAATATGATATGGAAATATATATTATAATATTAAAAAGATCTGAAATAGCTTGAAAAACCAGTAGGGTTTTTATGCTTAAAGAAAGATTGATAACTTTCAAAGCGGTAGTAAAGTAAAAGAGAAGGATTTTATTGGGATTTTAAAGAGGTTAGGTATATAAAAAATAGAGTTCAATTTAACTATAATATCAGTTATAATACAAGCCCCTCTTTAAATAGATTATCAGAGGGGGATTGTTATGGAGAAAAATTGGATTAAAATTGCATCCATATACATTGGTACGGTAATAGGAGCAGGTTTTGCTTCAGGAAGGGAGATTATAGAGTTTTTCGGAGTCTATGGACTAAAGGGAATAATTGGAGTTATCATATCTGGGATATTTTTTTCTTTATTAGGCTCTTTATTGCTAATAAAGATATACGATAGTAAAATAAGGGATTTCAATCAATTGTCAGCTAAGGTCTTTGGGAAGCGATTAGGATTTATTATCGATACCCTAATAGGCTTTTCTCTATATACGGGTTTCAGTGTTATGGTTTCTGGTTCAGGAGCCATATTTATGGAAGAATTAGGTCTTCCATTTAATATTGGAATTTTAGTTATGATCCTTTGCTGTTTTGTGGTTTTTATGTTTAGCCTAGAAGGATTATCTTTTATTAATACTATTTTAGTACCTTTACTTATATTAGGTATGTTATTTACATCTTTTTATTTGAACCTTAGGGGAGGATATACTCTTTCAAATGTAGAAGGGATAAGTTTAACTAGGAAGGGTAATTTTATAACATCTTCTATATTGTACTTTGGCTCTAATTCCTTAATAATATTAGTGGTCTTTTCCTCTTTATTACCTATGATAGATAATAAAAGGACTGCAATTCTATCTGGAACAATAGGCGGGACTACTCTATGTATTCTTGGGCTATCCATTTTAACTTCTATGCTCATATATTATAATGAAGTAGTATATTTAGAAATACCCATGCTTAAAATTTGCAATTACATAGGAGAAAATTATAGAAAGTTCTACTCAATACTCCTTTGGGTAGCCATGTTTACTACTGCATTAGCCAATGGATTTGGTTTCATGAATAGGATATCTGATGATAGATATAGAATTCCAATAATAGCCTTATTCTGCATAACAGCAGTTCCACTAGCTAAGGTTGGATTTGCAAATTTAATTGGCACTATATATCCTACTTTTGGAGTAATTGGATTTACCATGATGGTAGGGGTTTTAGTTAAGGACTAATTCAGTTATTTGCGACTATTTTTTATGATTTTTAAAGAGTATCAGTGACGTATATTTTTTGCTATACTAATAGTCAGATAGGAGATGATGAAATGCCTTATGTAAACATAATGGATAAAAATATATATTATAAGGTGTATGGAGAAGGGGAATCTATAGTATTTTTAAATGGTATGATGATGGCCACAAATAGCTGGTCGCCTTTTATTAAAGATGTAACTAAAGATTTTAAGATGATTACTGTAGATTTATTGGATCAGGGTAAATCTGATAGTTTTGAGGGCTTTTATAATATTGAAACCCAATCGGATTTCTTAAAGCGTTTTTTGGATGAGATTCAAATTGAAAGAGCCCATCTAGTGGGCATGTCCTATGGGGGAAAGGTGGCTTTAACTTTTGCATCCAAATATGAATATAAGGTAAGGTCGTTGATACTATCGAATACAGCAAGCTTTACTACAAATATTTTAAGAGAAATTGGGAAGGGTTGGGGCTATGCTGCATCAACTTTAGATGTAGATGTATTTTCTAGTGTAGTCTTACCTTATATGTATTCTTATAAATATTATGAAAAGAATTATAATTATATAAAAAAGATGAAGAAGGCCTTATCTAAAACTCTAAATCTAGAGTGGTATGAAAAGTTTATAAGAGGTTTACAAAGCATGTCAGATTATAATGTTCACAATAGAATTAAAGATATTAAAGTGCCTACACTGATTATAAGCTCTGAACTAGACATTTTAATGCCCGTTAAATATCAATACCTAATTCATAGAGAAATAGAAAATTCTAAATGGATTATTCTAAAAGAGGTAGGTCATGCATCCATGTATGAAAAACCAGGTGAATACATATCTACCGTAATGGAATTTTTAATGGAACAAACTAGGGAAAAAGTCTAATATTATACAAAGGGCAAATATTTGTTATTATCAACCTTATATTTTTTTCGGATGATATTCTCCATTACCTTTATACCATGGATTATCTCTTCACTAGCAACAGCTCCAAAGCTAAGTCTGATATAATTGGAGTATACGCCATCATCAATAAAAAATATTTTCCCTGGCACTATAGCCACATTGTTTTCTTCACATTCATTATAAAGTTCCACAGAATCTATATCTTTTGGTAGTTTAATCCAGATGCTAAGGCCTCCATAAGGTTGGAAAAACTCAATACCATACTGGTTGAGTTTTTCCAACTCCTCTACCATTGTATTATATTTTTCTGAATAGACCTTTTTTATGGTTTTAATATGATCTTTCCAATAGCCTTTTCTTAAATAAAGGTCAAAGGCCCTTTGAAGAAAACCTGAAGAAGAAATATCTGTAGTATGCTTAGCCCTAATAATGCCCTTAAATAGCCTTCTAGGAACCGTCATAAACCCAATTCTTACTCCGGGCATAAATATTTTTGAAAAACTCTTTATATAGATGACTTGGTCTAAATTATCCAAGGATTTTAGAGGTGTTTTTTCTTCGGCATTGTAGTTTAAATCGGTTAAGAAATCATCTTCTATGATATAAAAACCATATTTTTCGCTAAGTTCCAAAAGCTTTTTTTTCTTTTCTTCACTATAGGAATAGGTGGTGGGGCTTTGATAATTGGTCATCATATATAGGAATTTGGGATTGTATTTATTAATATACTCATTAAATACATCTAAATTTAATCCATCTTCTTCTATTGGAATTCCAATTATTTTGGCTCCTCTAGATTTAAAGGCAGATATGGCTCCTGAGTAGGTTGGATTTTCTACAAATATATGGTCTCCTTGTGAAATTAGAGCTTTAGTAATTATATCTATTCCTTGTTGCCCGCCAGAAATTACTTGAATCTGATCCTTATCGATTTTAATATCATAGTTTTCTTCAAGAAAATAGGTAATGGATTCCCTAAAGGGTTCGTATCCATTTATTTCTGGATATACAAAGGCCATCCCCTTATCCCTATCTAACACTTCGATTAAAGCTTGTTTAAATTCCTTTATAGGAAAGATTTCTGGAGTAGGAGATACGGAGGCAAAATTAATGCTATTTTTTGATAGGGGTAACACACCATCTATCATCATTTCAATATCTCCATTTTCCAAGAAGGTAGGGTCTAGAGCATAACTAATCTTTCTTACATAGGTTCCACTTCCCTTTACAGAAAATACATAACCTTCTTGTTCTAAGAGTTTATAAGCGTTTACCACAGTAATATTGTTTACTTCTAATTTATTTGCTAAACTTCTAATAGAGGGAAGCTTTTCTCCTTCCTTAAAGCTACCATTTTCTATGAGCTTTCTCATGTTTTCATAAAGTTGTATATATAAAGGGGTGCTTAAATTTTTATCGATTAACATGGTTCCAACCTCCCTAAAATGTATGGGTACATTTATTATACCAGATAATGACCATTTTACAAAACATTTAGAAGGATATTATAAAAAAAGAGAGAATTATATTATTTGAGGTGATGCTATGAATGTGAAAGAAAACAAGCACGTAGCTTTTAAACTATCCATTTTATTTTTTATTGGAATAATACTTTTTTTCTTAAATAATGAAAATAGGTATAAACTTAAGAAATACTTAGATTCTTTCAATATGGAAAGTAAGGAGTTGAAACTGGAAAATTCCATCCCTGTAGATATTAATGATGGGAAAATAGCTTTTTATAATGAGAATATTACTTTATGGAAAGATAATAGGTTAAGGCAGTTTAGTATAAAGGGCAATTTAGTGTGGGAAAAGGAATTTAATTTAGATGATCCAGATGTTTACTTTGGTAAAGAAGAAATATACGTTTATGAGAAACCTACAGGCCAAATTTATATTATAAATCCTAAAGGGGAAACAATGGAAAAATTTCAACTAAACATGAACATCTACAACATTGTTGAAAGTTCTGGTATTCTCTTAATACATGTAAAAGAAGATAACTTGGAAAGCATTAATGTACTAGATAAAGAATTTAATCTGTTAGGTAAAAAAACCATAGAAGGACAGAAGATATTAACCTATTGTATGAATAAACAAAAAAATGTTTTGGCTATATCAACTTTAGATTTTAAAGGAGAAAGCTTAAGAACTGAAGTTCAAGCTTATGGAATAGATGGTCAATTCTTATGGACAGTCTATTTAGATAATGAAGTAGTTATGTATTTGAACTTCAACGAAAAGGGTAACTTAACAATGCTATCAGATACTGGAATATATCAAGTAAATGATGGAAACGTATTATGGAAAAAATATTTCCAACTTATAAAAGACATATATTTGGATAAGGAAAACATATATATCCTACATGAAAACATATTGGAAGCAATCAATTTTGATGGAAGAACTAATGGAAAGATTGCCTTTAATGAAGGGTATAAAAAGGCGGTTTTCCATGGAGATTATACAATATTATATGGAAGTAACTATATTATTGGACTAAAAGGAGAGAAAGAAGTATTTAATTATAATTCAGATACCCCTATTTTAAAGGTATTATGTGGGCAAAACAAGCTAGTATTGGTTTGTGAAGGGAAGATCGACATTATTTCTTTATAATAATCCATAAGGACTGGTGATTGATATTGAATTGGTTAGATGGTCTTATGATCTTTATAATTATTTATACTATTTCAAAGGGTTTAAGATTAGGATTAATTCTATCATTATTTAGCATTATTCAAGTGATATTAAATATATTAATAGTTAAAATTTATTATCCAATGGTATCTGAATTTATAACAAATACTCCTGCATTGTATAATTTCTTTAGAACTATTACGAATGGCGTATTAAAAATTCTATTCTATTCTAAAGTAAAAGGTGATATAAATTTTATTTCTAATCTGTTTGCCCAAGGTTTATTAAAGGTTATTATAACTATTTCAGCTATTTTAATAGTTTTTATAATATCTAACGCATTAATAGGTTTTATATTAGAACTATTTTCATTTCTATTAAAGGCACCAATACTTAAGCAGTTAAATAAAATGGGAGGGATAATATTTGGATTAATAGAAGGATTATTTATAATCTACATATTAAGTATGATTCTGTTACCTATAAGTACCTTATTTCCTCAATCTTTCATAGGAGAAGGAGTGGAAAATTCCATAATACTTTATTATTTAAAGGATTTGAAAATTAACCTAAATATTATAGATGGAGATTTTATATAAAAGAATAATCCCAGAATTGGGATTATTCTACTACTATTTCAACTTTTTCTCCATTTTCAGTCTCTATATCTACTAATTTTCCAGAGGCCCCATTTTTAATAGTCTCAAATAATTCTTTTAGATCTTTTTCATTAAAGCCCGATTCTTTCAATTCTGGTACAAAATTTGGAGCTACTTTTCCTGCTAATTTAATACCAGCATCTAATAATGCTACAGGTATGGTTACATTTACTTTTGTGTTATTATTGGGTTCAAATACCCTAATCTTTATCCATTTAGATTGTTGACTTTCAATATAATTAGCTTTAGTTTCATTAATTGCCTCTAATAGTTCTATACCTTCCTCACTAGTTATTTTGCCTTCTTCTATCATCTTTAAAATTTGTAATTTTTCCTCTTTAAAATTAACCATTTTTATCCCCCTATTTTATTATAATTGAACCATTTGATGTAGAAGCATTTAACATAAAATGCTCTTCATTCTCATTAAAATTAGCACTATGAGCAACTATCTTTTTCATCCCTAAATTTACTTGCTTGTTAACCTTATATACAAGGTTTGGTATATCCAAGCTAATATTTCCAAAAGACGTTTCTAGATTAAAATAGCTCTTTTTATTTATATTAGCCATCTCTACATCTATAGTAGAATTAGAAGTTGAAAGCTTTAGTTCTTTAATTTTTTCGTTATCTAAATTTCTGCATATTATTTTTCCATTGGATGTGTTTAAATTAACTATACTACCATAGATATCCTCAATTTTAATAGAGCTATTGGAGGTATTAGCTGAAATATCTTCTCCTACTATATTAGAAAGTGTAATTTGCCCATTTTTAGTAGCAACTGTTATATTATCGCTATTAATATCTTCTAATTTGATACTTGCATTTGTACTAACTGCTTTTAATGTAGGAGAGTAAACATCTATTAAGTTGATTCTTCCGTTTTTGGTCGACAAATCAATGCTTTTTCCTTTAATGTTCTTTAGAGAAATAGAGGCATTAGTAGTGTTGCAATAGAGTAGGCCTAAGTTTAAATTTTCTACTTGTATTCTACCATTAGATGTTTTTAGGTTTACTTTTTCACAATATTTTTCAGGCAAATATACATCCAAATCCATTGCAGCATTATTAGTATACAAGGGTTCGAATATTATATTATTATCATCTTCATATAGGTCATAAAATTTGTCTTCTTCCGTTAGATTATTATATTTATGCCGATATGTGATTTTAATTAACAAGTTTTCTTTTTTCCAACTTTTTAAATTAATGCTACCATTAATGGATTTTATGTGGATATTAGGATTAGTCAAATGGGATATATCTTTTTCAAATGTGGTGTTGATTACCTTGTAATTTCCTAAGATGTTAAGTGGATTTCCCATACTAAATAAATTACTAAAAACATTGGTCAGCTTATTGCTTATGTCTGTTCCTAGGTTATCTATTTTTTCTACTTTTTTTATTTTATCTTTAATATTTTTTTCCAATGCCTCTAAATTTTCCTTTGTTTTTTCCAGGTTGATTATTTTTTCTTCACTTTCCTCAATTGGCTCGTAGTCTATAAAACCTTCCGTTTCTTCCAAGGCTTCTAATAATTTAATCGCCTCTTGACTAGTTATTTTGCCTTCTTCCAGCATAGTCAATATCATCAGTTTTTCATCCCTCATTTTTAGCCCCCCTTATTCTTCTCCCTTAAGAAGCTTTATGGCCTCTTCGGAAGTAATTTCTCCTTCGTCAAGTCTTTTTAATATTTCCTTTTTATTTATTTTAGGCTCATTATATCTAGGTTTATATCCTAGGGCCTCTATTACATCCTCCAATTTATTTCTAACGGTTGGATAGGATATGCCTAGATCCTTTTCTATTTCTTTGATATTTCCTCTATTTCTAATAAAGGCTTCTAAAAAATGTTTTTGTTCATATGAAAGTTTACAGAATTTACAAAGGGTGAAATTTCCTTCTATATTGGTATGGCAGTTGTTACAACTTAATTTTGTTACTTTCAATTCTTCACCACAAACTGGACATTTCCCTAATACTTCTCTATTCATATTTGTCACTCTCCTATTTATCAAAGTATGGATATTTTTACTTCTGTATTGTCTCCTTCTTTTATGTCTACTAAATCAAAGGAGCCATGTTTTTTTAATGCTTTAAATATTTCCTTTATATCCTTTCTATCTACTGAATCTAAAATTTTCTTTAAATCTTCATCTAAACTGTTAGTGAATCTTGTAGCAATGGATAATATGTTAAAACCAATATCTATTAAAAAAATTATAAGGCCAAAGGGAATCTTGGGAATTCTTATGGTATGGTCTTTATCTATTATAGAAATTTTTATTCCAGAGGCCTTCCTATTAATTTCATTAGCTTTATATTCATTATTCTTAATTATTTTAATAGCATCCTTGCAACGTATTTTTCCATTATCCAATTGATTCAATATATCATTGACTTTGTTTTCCAAGGCAATCCCCCCTAATAAGGTCAACTAATATTTATTATGTTAAAGTAACAAGTTAGGGTATAATAATAGATAAACTAGATTAAAAATATCAAGTTTAATATTATATTAATATTTAAACTAAAGGATGTCAACAAAAACATTAATATTTTTAATAGAATAATTAAAAATATTAAAAAATATATTCAAAAAATTAAATTACCATTTAAATTGGTTGGAAATTGAAAGTTTTATAAATATTGATTAAATTGTTTATTGTAATATCTTTTAAAGAATTATATAGCTAATTTATCAATAGATACAATTTATAGGATTATATAGGGCTATAAACATTACCAATAGTTAACCCTAATTAAGTAATAGTATAATATACTTGTATACATTAAAGGGGAGGTTTTGTTATGAATATTAAAGTAGATGCAAGAGGACATGAATGTCCTAAGCCAGTTATAATGACAAAAAAGGAGTTAGATAAGATAACTGAAGGGGTTGTGACCACTATAGTAGATAACGAAGTGGCCAAAGATAATGTATCTAAACTTGCTAAAAATGCAGGATATGAATACAGAGTTGACAAGATAGGTGAAAATGAATATCATATACACATAACAAAAGGTCAAGTTTCAGAGGATGCCAATGTGTGCACACCAAATGTCTTTAAGGATTTGACTATAGCTTTTTCTTCCAATGTTATGGGAAAAGGTTCAGAAGAATTAGGAAAAATATTGATGAAATCTTTTGTTTATACTATGACTGAAGCAACTCCTTATCCCGCTACCTTGGTATTCTTCAACTCTGGAGTTTATTTAACTTGCGAAGGCTCGGAAGTATTAGATGATTTGAAAAAATTAGAGGCTGAAGGAGTAGAAATTATATCCTGTGGAACTTGCTTAGATTATTATAAATTGAAAGATAAGCTTAGGGTAGGAGAAATTTCTAATATGTATACCATCTATGAAAAATTAAAAAAACCAACGAATACAATAACAATAGGATAGGAGAGTATGTTATAATGAAAGAGAAGCAGTTTGGAGTAATTACATTTAAATCTACCCATTATGCTATAAAAGGAGATTTAATATTTAAGGAGCATAATATCAACTATAGAACTATACCTACTCCAAGGGAAATAACCCGTAGCTGTGGTTTGGCTATTAAATTCGATTTAGAGGATACAGATTTAGTAAGGGACATTATTGAGAAGAATCAGCTGACAGTAGAAGGCATATTTAAACTTATTAAAGACGATCAAGGTTATAAAGCAGAGAAGCTGAATTAGTTGGAGGTTAATATGAACAGGGTATTGAGCTTTTTTAATGAATTTTTAAAAAAAAATGATGGAAGCTTAAACATATTTGGTAAGACATTTAAAATAGTTATAGTTTTTATGGTAATAAAAATTTTAATTCGAATTTCCCATATATTAATTGATAAAACCATAGAAAGTAGGAAAAATAAGGCCTTTACCGTAGATGAAAAAAAGATTGATACCCTAATTGCTGTACTAAAGAATATTATTAAGTATTTATTATACTTTATAGGTATAATGATATTACTGGATATATTCGGTATTAATACCAGTTCCATATTGGCTACTGCAGGTCTTGGCGGCTTAGCCATAAGCTTTGCCGCTCAGTCCTTGATAAAAGACATAATAACAGGTTTCTTTATTTTATTTGAAGACCAGTATTCCATAGGGGACTATGTCCAAATAGGGGACTACCAAGGGATAGTAGAGGAATTAGGATTAAGAGTGACCAAATTAAGGGACTTTTCTGGAGAGCTTCATATTATACCTAATAGCAATATAGGTACTGTAACTAACAAAACTAGAGGGGCTATGCGTGCTTTAGTTACGGTAAGAATTCCCTATGAAGAGGATGTAGATCGTGTAATTAATGTATTAGAAGAGGTTTCCCAAACATTAAGAAAATCTAATGAGAGTATATTAGAAGGGCCTAATATATTGGGTATTTCTGATTTAGGAGAGTATGGTATAGAAATAACCGTCATAGCTAGGACTAAACCAATGGATCAGTGGGGTGTGGAAAGAGATTTAAGGAAAGAAATTAAAAAGGCTTTTGAAAGGGAAAATATAAAAATACCCTATCCGAGGATGGATATAGTGAATGAAAGGACTAGGAGGGATAGAAATTGATGCTTCATTATGATTTAGGGGATATTGTAACCTTAAAAAAACCCCATCCCTGTGGTGAAAACAAGTGGGAAATAATTAGGACAGGAGTAGATATTAAATTGAAATGTTTAGGCTGTAATAGGCAAATTTGGCTTCCTAGAATAGATTTTGAAAGAAGGGTAAGAAGAATTTTGGTGGAGGATAAATGGATTAGCATTGTTCACTATAAGGGAAAGGATAAAGAGGATTAAGGCTATTTTCTGGTAAGCACTAACCAGAAAATAGCCTTCTTGTTTTTGAAATCCCTTATTAATTAAGCAAATATCCAGTAAATATTGGATTATTTAGGTTTTAGAAAAGTCGAAATAGTTGAACTTCTAAATATTAATGATAAATTGTGTTAAAACATTAGACAATTTAAAGATATGATAGTAAACTATAAGTGAGGGCATTTAAATTATTATTGGCGGGAAAACGTTTTAATAAATTAGGGGGTGTATTTAATGGCTTTAAATTATGCCAAAAGAATGAATAATATCAGGGCTTCTGAGATAAGAGAATTGTTAAAATTAACTCAAAGACCTGAGGTTATTTCATTTGCAGGGGGATTGCCTGCACCGGAATTATTCCCTGTTGAAGAATTTAAAAGGGTTGCAGAAGAGGTATTGGATGAAAAAGGAACAGCCGCATTACAATATGGGCCAACAGAAGGTTATCTACCATTGAGGGAAAAAATAGTGGAAAGGATGAAAAAGGTAAAGGTAGATTTAGAATCGGATAATATTCTAATTACTAATGGTTCTCAACAAGGGTTGGATTTTTCTGCTAGGATTTTTATAAATCCAGGGGATGTTATAATTTGTGAAAGCCCCAGTTACTTAGGCGCAATTAATGCTTTTAAAGCATATGAGCCAAGATTTGTGGAAGTGGAAACAGATGATGAAGGAATGATAATGGAAGATTTGGAAAAAGCCCTTAAAGAAAATGAAAATGTTAAGTTCATATACGTAATACCCGATTTTCAAAATCCATCGGGCAAAACTTGGTCCTTAGAAAGAAGAAAGGGACTAGTAGAATTAGCAAATAAGTATAATGTAGCTATAATTGAGGATAATCCTTATGGAGAGCTTAGGTTTGAAGGGGAAATATTACCAGCAGTTAAACATTTTGATACAGAAGGCAGGGTAATATTCTTAGGAACCTTTTCTAAGATATTCTGTCCTGGACTTAGATTAGGTTGGGTAGCTGCTGATAAGGAAGTACTTAATAAGTATGTTTTAGTAAAACAGGGAGCAGATTTGCAATCCAGTACCATATCTCAAATGGAAGTAGCCAAGTTTTTAGAAGTTTATGATATAGAAGAACATATTGAAAAATTGAAGAAAGTCTATAAAAAGAGAAAGGATTTAATGATAAAGACTATGGAGGAAGAATTCCCTGAAGGCATAAAATTCACTAATCCAGAAGGCGGTTTATTTACTTGGGTAGTACTACCGAAACATATAAATGCGAGGAAATTGGCTGAAAAGGCCTTAGAAAAGAATGTGGCCTTCGTTCCAGGAGGTTCCTTCTTCCCAAATGGAGGTAATGAAAATACCTTTAGAATGAACTATTCTAATATGGATGAAGAGAGGATTGTAGAAGGTATAAAGAGATTGGCTTCAGTATTAAAGGAAGCCCTGCAATAAAATAAGAATCCCCTTTGTTTATGGGGATTCTTATTTTATGTGTCAATTTTTAGGTAGTTGTATTATTATTTCTGTACCTATGTCTACCTGGCTTTTTAGCTCCATTTTGCCATTATGATATGCGACAATGTGCTTTACGATAGATAAACCAAGACCAGAGCCACCAATTTTTTTTGAGCGGCTTTTATCCACCATATAAAATCTTTGAAATACCTTATCCTGTTCTTCTTCTGGAATGCCTATTCCAGTATCCTTGACTTTGATTATACAAAATTGGTCCAGCTCTTTTATTATAATATCTACTTTTCCATTGGGTTTATTATATTTAATAGCATTATCTCCTAGATTATATAATAAATCTCTAATCATCCTTTTATTAGAATTAATAACTATATTTTCAGCATCTAAATTTAAACTTATCTCCTTATTCTTTGCAGCAATTGACAACTGAGTAACCACATCTTCTGCTATCTGCAGTATATTCGTTGGTTCTAAATGTTTATTTTCTGTTACCTCTTCTATATGGCTTAAATTAATTATGGAATCGATTAAATTTAATAGCCTAGTACCTTCTTTATAGATTATATTAGCAAATTTTATGGTATCTTCTTTACTTACATTGCCAGCAGATAACATCTCAGCAAAACCATTGATGGAAGTAAGAGGTGTCTTTAACTCATGGGACACATTGGCTGTAAAGTCTCTTCTAAACCTATCTGCTTCCTTAAGCTTCAATATATAGTTTTGTATTTCCATTTTTTGGACTTGAATAGCTTTTATGAAGGGTTTTAGTTCATCATAGACATCTAATTCCTCTATTTCATTTCCTGATAAGATATTTTCAATACTTTGGGCGGTAATAGAAATGGGTTCAATTATCTTAGAAGTCAATATGTGGGCAACTAGATAAAGGGCTATCAATATGAAAACTAATACCCCTACAGTTACAGGCAGTATGGGAAGAAACTTGAAGGAGAGATTTACATGATTCTCAATAATACTTGAAGAGTATATATCCCAAAACAAATAAGCGGTAATGCTAGAAGTTACTATGGCAGTTATGGTTGCCACCATTGCTAGGTTAAAATAAATTTTTTTTTCCATAATTAATCCCCCAGTTTATAACCAACGTTCCTAATGGTCTGAATATATTTACCTGCATCACCTAGTTTAAGCCTTAAGGTTCTTATATGGACATCAATAGTCCTAGTTTCCCCTTCAAAATCAAAGCCCCATACTTGATTCATTATTTGGTTTCTAGATAGTACCAACCCTTGATTTTTCATAAGATATGTTAACAACTCGAATTCCTTATGGGTAAGAGATATTTCCTTCCCATTTACCGTTACTAAACGTTTACCATAATTAATGGAAATTTCGTTAAAATTCAACTTATTGTTTCTATCCCTACTAGTGCGACGCATAACTGCTTTAACCCTAGATATTAGTTCCATTATGCCGAAGGGTTTTTCAATATAATCATCAGCTCCCATATCTAAGGATTTTACCTTATCGTATTCGCTGGTTTTAGCTGTAAGCATTATTACAGGTATATCCGATGTTTTAAAATTAGATTTTAGCTTTTTTAAAAGTACATATCCATCATCACCAGGAAGCATAATATCCAATATGATTAAATCGGGAAGTGGATGGTTGAATAATCCTTCTCCGCTTTCAAAGCCTACAGCTTCAAAACCATTATTTTTGAGAGCATATACTACCAGTTCTCTGATACTTTCATCATCTTCAATACAATAGATTAATGGCATCTAAACCACCTCTACCAAGTATAGTGCTCGCCTTTTATTGCAAAATATACCCATTCAACTATATTTTGCGCGTGGTCTCCTATTCTCTCTAAATACTTTGCTATCATCAATAAATCTATTACTTGCTCTTTATATTCTATATTTTCTCTTATTAAATCTACTAATTCATTTTTTATTATATCAAATAATTCATCTACTTTATCGTCATAGGCTATTACTTTTTTTACTAATTCTATATCCCTTCTTACAAAGGAATCTATACTAGTTTTTACCATGTTAATTGCCACATCTGCCATTTGAGGTATATGGACTAATTCCTTTAAGTAGGTTTGATCGGCTAATCTTATGGCTATTTCTGAAATATCTGCTGCTTGATCTCCAATTCGCTCCATGTCGGTTATCATCTTTAAAGCGGAGGATATAAACCTTAAATCTCTAGCCACAGGCTGTTGTTGGAGTAATAACCTTAAGCATCTTTGTTCAATAGTTCTTTCCATATCGTCTATTTCCTTATCGCTTTCCACTATTTGCTTTGCTAAGTCTACATTCTGTTCCTTAAGAGCTGTTATAGCGGCATTAATAGCACTTTCTATTAGATTACCCATTTCTATCAATTCATCATTGAGTAAATCTAAATCTTTATCAAATTTACTCCTAATCATATTTATCATCCTTTCAATTCATTAACCAAATCTGCCCGTTATATAATCTTCCGTCTTCTTGTTCTTTGGGACGGAAAACAGCTCAACGGTTGGACCAAATTCTATTAATTTGCCATTTAATAGAAAAGCCGTTTTATCAGAAACCCTAGTAGCCTGTTGCATATTATGGGTCACTATTACTATCGTATAAATTTTTTTCAATTCCTGGATTAATTCTTCTATTTTTGCTGTGGAAATGGGATCGAGAGCAGAGGTGGGTTCATCCATTAATAGCACCTCTGGTTCCACAGCTAATGCCCTTGCTATGCAGAGTCTTTGTTGTTGTCCTCCTGAAATTCTAAGAGCGTTCTTTTTAAGATCATCTTTCACCTCATCCCAAATAGCTGCAGCCTTTAAGCTTCTTTCAACGATTTCGTCCAATTTGGATTTATTTTTTATTCCATGAGTTCTTGGACCATAGGCTATATTATCGTATATGCTCATCGGGAAAGGATTTGGTTTTTGAAATACCATTCCTACTCGTTTTCTAAGCAGATTCACATTAAAATCCTCTGAATATATATCTTCTCCATCAAGCAATATTTCTCCTTCAATTTTGCAACCTTCAACTAGGTCGTTCATACGATTTAAGCTTTTTAATAAAGTAGACTTTCCACAGCCTGAAGGTCCTATAAGGGCTGTTATCTCGTTTTTCTCTATATTAATACTTATATCTTTTAGTGCATGGAAATTACCATAATATAAATTCATATTCTTAACTATAAATTTACTCATTTTCATTCCCCTTTGTCAATTTATTACTTAATAATGTAGATAATCCATTTACAATCAACACTACAATCAATAGGATGATTCCTGTTGCATAGGATTCATTAACATGGAGGCCTTCAGTAGAAAGCACGTACATATGAAGGGCCAAAGTACGACCAGAGGAAAAAAGTCCTTCTGGGATTTTTGCAGCAGTTCCCAATGTAAACATTAAAGCAGCAGTTTCCCCTACAATACGGCCTATAGAAAGTATGACTCCAGAAAGAATCCCTGGCATAGCTACTGGAAGAGCTACCTTAAATATGGTACGTAATTTACCAGCTCCAAGAGCAAGGCTGGCTTCCCTTAGGGAATTATCTACGGAAAGCAAAGCTTCTTCTGTAGTTCTAATTATAAGCGGTAGTACCATAATTCCAACTGTTAAAGCCCCTGCTAACAGGGAATATTTAAAATTAAGTCTAATAACGAAGAACAACATTCCAAATAGTCCATATACTATTGAAGGTATTCCAGATAAGGTTTCCGTTGCTATCCTAATTATTTCAACTATTTTACTATCCTTTTTTGCATACTCTACAAGATAGAAGGCAGTAAATATTCCTATGGGTGTAGCTATCACTAAAGTCAATAGTATTAACATTAAAGTCGTAACCATAGCTGGGAAAAGGGACATGTTCTCTGTTGTGTATTTTAACGAAAATAGGGATATGTCTAAATTTGGAATTCCTTTTAATAAAATATACCCTATTATGAAGAATAAAGCACTAAATGTAATAAAAGCTGATATTTTTACTGTTATCCTTATTACTCTATCCATTATTAGCTCTCCTTTTAATTACTAAAAAGCTTCCATTTATAATTAGTATAAATAAGAATAGTATGGTAGCAGTTGCAATTAGAGCTTGCCTATGCTCATCTGTGGCATAAGCCATTTCCATTACTATATTAGTAGTAAGGGTTCTTACTCCTTTTATTAATCCTGCTGGCATGCGAGCCTGATTTCCTGCTACTAATATGACTGCCATAGTTTCTCCAATTGCACGACCTATTCCAAGGATTATGCTGGACAATATGCCAGATTTTGCAGCAGGTAATACTACAAAGACGATGGATTTTTCATGGGAAGCTCCAAGAGCAATGCTTCCTTCATAATAGTTTTGAGGAACTGCTCTAATGGCTGCTTCAGAGATATTTATAATTGTGGGAAGGATCATAATTCCCAATAAAATTGAAGCTGTAATTATATTCATACCAGTTCCGCCGAAAATATCCCTAATTACTGGCACAATTACTACTAAAGCAAAAAAGCCATAAACAATGGAGGGTATTCCAGCCATTAGGTTTATGCAGGGCTTAATGAATTTATATATCTTTTTATCACAAAACTTGGCTAAATAGATTGCAGTTAAAATACCTATAGGAACCCCTATGGCAATGGCTCCTATAGTAACATAAATGGAACCCATTATCATGGGAAGGATTCCAAAGGCCGAGGGAGTATTGTTAGGTTTCCAGAGGGTTCCAAATATAAAATCCTTTAACCCATATTCTTTTATAAATGGAATTCCTCCAGCAAATATAAAAAAGCTTATGAGTACTATGGCAATTACCGATACGGTCGCGGATATAAAGAATATTCCTTTCATAATGCTTTCAACAGATTTAGATTTCATATCTTCACCTACATTTCTTTTTTTATCTATGATGAACTATGAATCCATATAGCCTAATGGGCTAGGCTATATGGATTGAAGGGGAGTTTACTCTATTTCATTCCAATTAGTAATTTCACCCATATAGATGGATTTTATTTGGTCAATACTTAAATTGTCTGTTGGGTTATTGTTATTCACTATGATTGCAATACCATCTAATGCTACGACTACATTTTTGAGTTCCTTGAGTTCGGATTCCTTTAATTCCCTTGAAGCCATGCCTATATTAGCTGTACCTTCCATAGCAGACTGCATACCAGCAGAAGAACCGGTAGATTGAATTTCTATAGACACGTCAGGATTTAACTTCTGGTATGCTTCAACAAATTTTTCCATTAAAGGAGTGACGGAAGTAGACCCTGCTACAACTATGGTTCCCGATTGGAGACTATTAGCTTCATAATTTGGTGCTTGAGTATCAACTTGTACATACCCTTCATTAGCTACAATTTCCTGTCCTTCTGCACTAAGTATGAAATTTAAGAAGTCCTGGGTTAAAGGAGTTAAATCCCCCTTATATGCAAGATTAAAAGGCCTTGCTACCTTATAAGAACCATTTAGTATATTTTCGGCTGTAGCTTCAATTCCATCTACCTTTACCGCTTTTACACTGTTGTTTAATGAACCAAGGGAAATATATCCTATGCTATATTCATCCCCTGCCACAGTAGTCATAACTGCATTGGTGCTATTTTGTACTATTGCTTCTGAATAAGTTCTATCATTTTCATTTCCATTTTCGTCTTTTTCTAGTATTCCTACTATTTCAACAAAAGCTCCTCTAGTTCCTGAACCTTCCTCCCTTGTAATTACATTGATTGTCCTATTAGTATCGAAGCTGTTATTATTAGAACTAGGGTTGGTGGAGTTACTATCTTCTACTTTGTTTGTACAACCTACTATCATGATTATTGTTATAAGAGCAATTAAAAATGTACTTAAAAATCTTTTCATAAATCATTTCCCACCTTTCTTAAATCTATATTCAATATAAGCATATCTTGTATATGTAAAATCTATTGTATTAGAAATGTAAAATCCATGTAAAAAGTTATCCAAAAATATATATAAGATCTATCCTAGACAATTTATAGGTTAAATTAATAACAATGAACTCTAGTATAATTTTTCCAAATAGTATAATATATTAATCAAAGATATTATTTATTAGTTATATGGGGTGTGGGATTATGTCTTTGGTTTTAAAAGAAATTTTGGTAAAAGATGTAATGGACAAGAATTTTCTAATTGCATATGAGGATTCCCCTATATCAGAGATTAAAGAAGAATTAATAAGAGATTATAAAAAGGAAGTGTTTATATACGATAAGGCTGACAAGGTGCAGGGGATAATCACTATGAAAGACATATGCAATTTTGTAAGAGAAAAGGAGTCAAATATAAATCAAAAATGTGCTATAGACATTGCAACAAAGGGAGTTATAAGCGTTTCTGAGGATTCCGATCTACTAATATGCAGAAATATAATGCTAAAAAATAATGTGGGACGACTAGCTGTATTAAAAGAAGGGAAAATTGTTGGAGTGATTAGGCAAGAACATATCAGGGACTTTTATTATATGAAAGTTGAAGAAACATCAGAAATTTTAAAGACTGCAATAAATTATATTCATGAGGCAGTATGTGTGATAAACAATAAAGGCATTGTTATTGTATGGAATGAAAATGCAGAAAAACTATATAATTTACCTAAAGAAAAAATTATAGGAAGGCCATTAGATGAATTTTTTCCTAATGCAATAAATATGAAAGTGTTGAAAACAAGAAAGGTTATCGAAAATTGCTATCATGAACCTAGAGATGGAACACATATTGTTATTAGCGCAGCCCCAATCATATTAAACAATGAATTTATGGGGGTTGTAAGTACAGACAAGGATGTTACAGAAATGAAACAACTTTCTGATAAGCTAAAAAAAGCTACAGAAAAGGTGAATTTTTTAAAAGAAGAGTTAGAAAAGATATCTAATAGGGAAAAGGGATTAGTGATAGGTAAAAGTAAAGTAATACAACAAAAAATAGAAATTGCAGAACTTGCAGCAAAAAGCAGTGCACCAATATTAATTTTAGGAGAAAGCGGTACAGGAAAGGAGGTTTTTGCAAAATATATCCATAAAATTAGCGGCTTAGAAGGAGAATTTATTCCTGTAAATTGCAGTGCAATTCCAAGAGAACTATTTGAATCTGAATTTTTTGGCTATGAAGAAGGGGCATTTACAGGGGCTAGTAGGAAAGGAAAGGCTGGCTACTTTGAGCTTGCTAATAATGGAACTCTTTTTTTGGATGAAATAGGAGATCTCCCCATGGACATGCAGTCTAAATTGCTAAGGGCCTTACAGGATAATGCCATAAGAAGGCTGGGATCAGAGCGTGATAAAGAGATAAATGTGAGGATAATTTCTGCAACTAATAGGGATTTAGAAGAATTGGTGCAAAGGAAAAAATTTAGAATGGATCTATATTATCGTTTAAATGTAATAAAAATAGAAATACCTCCTTTGAGAGAGCGGAAAGAAGATATTGTTTTGTTTATTAAATTTTTTTTAGAGAAATTAAATAGAGAATATGGTAAAGATTTAACAGGGATTGATACGGATGTAATTAATATTCTTACATCTTATAAATGGAAAGGAAATGTACGAGAACTTAGAAATGTAGTAGAACAGATGGTTGTTTTATGTAGGAAGGATTTTATAACTAAGGATATGATACCAGAATACATAATACATGATGTAGAAAGAAATGAAGATATGAGTGTTTTGGACAAGCTTGATAAGAAAGAAACGGGGTTACGAGAGCTATTAGATAGTTATGAAAAGTATCTAATTAACAAAGCTTTAAAAGAATCAAAAGGAAATATAGCCAAGGCAGCAAATATTTTAAAAATTCCTCGTAGTACTTTACATTATAAAATAGACAATTATGGAATAAATGTCAATGATTAGACTGGAATGTCAAATTATTGACGTTTATTTTTATAATGAACTAAAAAATCCTTAATGATAAAACAAAAATTAAAAAGTTGAGTTATATTTTTTTTAAAAAGGCTTTTCTACAATGCTTAGTAAAAAGCCTTTTTTATTTTTTGTTCTTTAAATAATAAGGTTAAATTTATCAGTATAAATACTCTAAAAGAATATTGGCATATATTTTGCTCTTAAAAAATAGTGAAATTTTAATCAAGAAAGAGAGGTGAAATAATGAAAATTTTAATATCCTTATTACAACATATTGGAAAGCCAGCAATGCCAATAGTGAAAGAAGGAGAAATGGTAAATAGAGGACAACTAATTGCAGTACCTAATGGATTAGGAGCAAATGTGCATTCGTCGGTGCAAGGAATAGTTGAGCAAGTAACAGAAAATTTTATTGAAATCCATGGTCCTGATGATCAGCCTAAGGATTATGTGAAGATAAAAGATACTTTTAACCATTTAGAAACTATAAAAGAGGCTGGTATAGTAGGAGCAGGAGGAGCGGGTTTTCCAACACATATAAAGTTAAGTACATCCTTGAAAGGCGGTTTTGCAATAGCAAATGCTGCTGAATGTGAGCCAAATTTAAGGCACAATATAAAATATATAGAAGAAAACCCGGAAATAGTAGTAAAAGGCTTGAAATATGTAATGGAGATAACCAGTGCCTCGAAGGGAATTATTGCAATTAAACCTAAAAATAAAAGAGCCTTAATAAATATTGCAAAAATTATTAAGGATGATCCTAGTATTGAAATTAAATACTTATCGGATATGTACCCTTCTGGAGATGAAAGAGTAATAGTAAGGGAATTGTTAGGAGTAGAACTAAAACCGGGCCAGCTACCATTGGAAGCAAATGCAGTCATATGTAATGTAGAAACTTTAAAAAATATTACCCTAGCAATAGAAGAAAGAAAACCAGTAATAGACAAAGATATCACCGTTGGAGGACGAATCCAAGGGGCAGAAAGTGGAAAAGTCCTATTTGATGTTCCAATAGGCACTATGGTCAAAGACTTAATTAAACAGGTTGGGAAACCAATAAAACCTCATGGAGAGTACCTTATAGGTGGTGCCTTTACCGGATTTCATGGCTATGAAAATTCACCAATAACCAAAACAAGTGGAGGAATTGCTTTAACTATGCCTTTCCCTAAGGAAGAAAGGAATGTAGGCCTTCTTCTTTGTGAATGTGGAGGAGGAGATCAGCGTTTAAGAGAGATAGCTGAAGGAATGGGGGCAAATGTTGTAGCAAGTACTCGATGTAAACGGATGGTAAAGGTAGGGGAACGGTATAGATGTGATAAACCAGGAGTCTGCCCTGGTCAGGCAGAGAAGGTATTAGAGTTGAAAAAGAATGGCGCTGAGGTTTTGTTAATAGGGTCTTGTCAGGACTGAACTAACACGGTTTCAGATATAGCTCCTAGGTTAGGAGTTCCAGTTTATCATAGTACAGACCATGTTTTAAGAGCCTATGGCCTAGACTTATATAGGAAAATAAAGAAGTAATGGAGGGATATGATGGCTATAACTATTGAACAGGCAGAAGAGCATAAGAATGATTTTGCTGTAACTTGCTGTAGATTTGAAGCTGGTGAAGTGATAAAACCATCTAATATTGAAGATCCTAAGATATTACCAGATCTTGAAGATTCGGGGTTAATAAACATTCCAGATAATTGTCTAACCATAGGACAAGTCTTAGGAAAGAAACTTTTAAAAACTGTTGAAGCGCTAACCCCCCTTACACCAGATTTGGTAGATGGGGTCAATGAAATTTCACAAGAGATTTCTGAGGTAAGAGAAGAAATCAAAAAGGAAACAAATGAAACTGATTTTCAAAAGGGTTTAGGAACAAACATACCCGCAAGTTCAAATAACCAATTTGTAAGAATTCATATAGGAGAAGGGAAAGATATAAATTTAGAAATTCCTATTTGCTCATGGGGTGATTTTCCAGATACTGGTATATTACCAATAGAGTCAAACTGTCCAACGGCAGATAAGGAGATAAATGTTGATGAAGAGAAGATAATAAGAACGTTGGTTAGAAAGCATATTAAAATAGATAAAGTTGAATTTGGAGAAGAAACTAAAATAGAAGGAACCACCCTATATATAAGAAAGGATATTGCAAAAGATGCTATGGATTCTCAAGAATTAGTAACTGATTTAGAAATAGATATAATAACTCCTGACCGGTATGGGGAATATAGCGATACTATAATGGATGTCCAACCAATAGCAGTTAAAGAAAAGGGGCAATTAGGCGAGGGTATTACTAGAGTTATTGATGGGGTAGTAGTTATTGTTACTGGTATTGATGAAAATGGGGTACAGATTGGGGAATTTGGTTCATCAGAAGGAGAAATGGATAGGAATATACTATTTGGTAGACCTGGTTCTCCAGATGAGGGAGAAATACTGATAAAAACGAAAGTTACCATAAAAGCAGGGAAAAACATGGAAAGGCCAGGACCTATGTCTGTCCATAGAGCAACAGATTTTATAACGCAGGAGATAAGAGAAGTATTAAAAAAAGTAGATGAAAGTCTAGTTTATAAAGTAGAAGAATTAGTGCAGAAGCGTAGACCTAATAGGAAGAAGGTCTTAATAATAAAGGAAATAATGGGGCAAGGGGCTATGCATGATAATTTCTTGATGCCAGATGAACCGGTGGGAACTGTAGGAGCTAAAGCAAATGTGGATTTAGGGAATGTGCCTGTAGTGGTAACACCTTTACAGATATTAGATGGATGTGTCCATGCTTTAACCTGTATTGGACCTGCATCTAAGGAGACATCAAGACATTACTGGAGAGAGCCATTAGTCATGGAAGCTATGGAAGATGAAGAAATAGATTTAGCTGGAGTAGTACTTATTGGTTCGCCTCAAGCAAATTCAGAGAAGTTTTATGTTTCTAGATTATTGGGTTCTATGATAGAAACTATGGATTTAGATGGTGCTATTGTAACGACCGAGGGCTTTGGTAACAACCATATAGACTTTGCCAGCCATATAGAACAAGTGGGCATGAGGGGAGTTCCAGTAGTTGGAATGACTTTTGCTGCAGTACAAGGTCAACTAGTTGTGGGAAACAAATATATGGATGCAATGATCGATTTGAATAAATCGCGGCAAGGAATAGAGAACGAAATATTAAGTAACAATTGCTTAACTCAAGAAGATGCAATAAGAGCGTTAGCTATGTTGAAGTTAAAGATGGCTGGAGAAAAAATAGAGAAGGCTGATAGAAAATGGAACCCAAATGTGAAAGAAGAAAATATAAGGCTAATAGAAAAAGTGACAGGTCGAAAAATAGAAAGACCTGTAAATGAAACGTCTTTAAAAATCAGTGAGAAACGTAGGACCATATACGAAAAAGATGAAGAGTAGGTGAAAAAATGACATTAGCAGATAATTATATAAATCAGAATTATTTTCAAGGCAGAATAGTGAATGTTTATGATGGAGGGGTGGAAATAGAGCTAAATGGTCGTCTAGGGATTTTAAAAATTCCAAAGCGAATGATCATTAGCAAAAGTGAATTGGTAACTGGAAAAAAAGTAGGATTTATGATGACTTATCCAGAGGTCTTAGAATAGGAAAAGGAGGTAGCAAAATGAGTATGACCCTAGTAAAGGGCATGAAATCAGAAATATATGTGCCCATCACACCAGATCCAGTATGGACACCGGTAACAAAAGAGTTAAGTGAAATGACCGTTGCTTTAGTAACTTGTGCAGGAGTCCATTTAAAATCTGATAAAAGATTTAATTTAGCAGGAGATACTAGCTACAGAATAATTCCAGGAGATGTGGATAGCAAAGATTTAATGGTATCCCATGGAGGATATGACAATAGTGATGTCAACAAGGACATCAACTGTATGTTTCCAATAGATAGAATGAAAGAATTGGCAAAAGAGGGTTTCATTAAAGCACTAGCACCTATTAACTTTGGAGTTATGGGCGGTGGAGGGAATGTTGAAAAGTTCACAAATGAAACTGGTCCAAGCATAGCAAAAGAATTACGTGAAGAAAATGTAGATGCAGTTTTATTAACTGCTGGCTGAGGAACTTGTCACCGCTCTGCCGTGATATTGCAGAGAGTAATTGAAGAAAATGGGATTCCCACAATATTAATCGCTGCATTGCCACCAGTAGCAAGGCAAAATGGTTCTCCAAGAATTGTAGCGCCTAAGGTTCCTATGGGTGCAAATGCTGGAGAGCCAAATAATATAAAAATGCAAACGAATATTGTCAAAGACTCATTAGAACAACTAGTTAAAATTCAAACACCAGGGACTATAGTTCCGCTTCCATATGAATATGAAGCAAAAATATAGTAGGTTAGGTATAAAACAATAATTTGTTATCGGGAGTCATAGCTATATATTCTTGAACCTATAACAGCCATATTTAACCAAAAATTCTAAAAAATAGATATAAGTTTGTATTTAAAACCTTATTTGATATGAGGGGGAGTAAAAATGAAAATTAGAAGAAGTTTGCATACTGTTGATTCTCATACCATGGGAGAACCCACCAGAGTTGTAGTGGGTGGAGTCCCAGTTATACCTGGGAAGACTATACAAGAAAAAAAGCAATATTTGGAAAGTAACTTGGACTATATAAGAACTGCTATAATGCATGAACCAAGAGGGCATAATGATATGTTTGGCTCTATAATAACAGAACCAACCACGCCAGAGGCGGATATAGGTATTATCTTTATGGATAGTGGAGGATATCTAAATATGTGCGGACATGGGAGTATTGGAGCCTCTACTGTTCTAGTACAAACAGGGATGATAGAAGTAAAGGAGCCCTATACAAATATAATATTAGAAACTCCTGCTGGATTAGTTAAATCAAGAATAAAAGTTAAAGATGGAAGGGCACAAGAAGTTTCTATTACAAATGTACCATCTTTTTTGTATAAAAAAGATGTGCAATTAGAACTGCCTAATGTTGGCAAAGTTACTTTTGATATTTCATTTGGAGGTAGTTTTTTTGCAATAGTAAAAGATAGTGAACTAAAGGTTAAAATTGATCCTCAAAATGCAAATATTATATCCGAGAGGGCCATGAAACTAAAGGAGCTTATAAATAAAGAGATTCCAGTAATGCATCCTGTCAAACAACATATTAACACAGTAGATTTAGTTGAAATTTATGGAGAACCAAAATCCAAAGAGGCAAACTTCCAAAATGTAGTTGTTTTTGGAAATGGTCAGTTAGACAGATCGCCGTGTGGAACCGGTACAAGTGCTAAGATGGCTACTTTATATGCAAAAGGAGAATTAGATATAGGGGAACCTTTTGTATACGAGAGTATAATTAACACTAAATTTAAAGGGAGGATATTAGAAGAAGTAACTGTTGGAGGGTTTAAGGCTATTATACCCGAGATAACTGGTTCTGCGTATATAACAGGATTTAATCATTTTGTAATTGACGACTCTGATCCCATTAAGTATGGGTTTGTATTAGGATAGGTATTGTTACAAGGGCAGAGAAATAGCTTTGGAGATTTTATTTGAGATTATCAAATAGTCAATTTTTAAATACCATGGTAAAAAATTCTCTGCCCAAATTTAAAAATATTTATTTTCTAACATTGATTATTATACCATAGAAGGTTTGAGTTTTGAATTCTTATTTAGATTTACATGATAAATATAACTTTAAGGAGGTCTATTATGGTTACATTAGTCCTTACAGTTCTAGGAATTTTGACGGGAATATTTGCAATTTACTTTTTCAAAGACTTTTTTGAAAATAAAGATTCCTTATCTACAACTAGATGGGACAAGCTTCTAGGAGTAGGTTTTATAACGGATTTTTTTGATACTTTAGGCATTGGTAGTTTTGCTCCTACAGTTTCACTATTTAAAATTGGGAAAATGACAGATGATAAAACAATGCCAGGAACATTGAATGTTGGACACACAATACCAGTAGTTTTAGAAGCCTTTCTATTTATTAGAGCTATAGAAGTAGAACCATTAACACTAACCTTATTATTAGGTTCAGCAACCTTGGGTGCTATAGTAGCGGCTGGAATCGTCTCTAAACTACCTGTAAATCGAATTAGATTAGTAATGGGTATTGCTTTACTAGCAGTGGCAGGGTTGATGGTATCAGGACAACTAGGCTGGATGCCATCAGGTGGTGAGGCAGTAGGGTTAACAGGGATTAAATTAGTGATTGGAGTTGTTGTAAACTTCATGCTTGGTGCATTTATGACAGTTGGTATTGGTTTATACGCTCCTTGTATGGCTTTGATTTACGCTTTAGGTATGAGTCCTAGGGTGGCATTTCCAATAATGATGGGTTCTTGCGCATTTTTAATGCCCGCAGCAGGTATGAGATTTGTTAAAGAAGGAGCATATGATAGGAAGGCATCTATGGGGCTTACAGCAGGGGGAGTGGTTGGAGTTTTAATAGCATACTTTATTGTGAAATCATTACCGATTAATTTATTAACTTGGTTAGTAACTGGAATTATTATCTATACAGGTGTTAAAATGTTGAAGGAAGTAAAAGTTGAAGAACCAACAAGAGCGACAGAGATAGGATAGTTTTGTTAAAGATAATGTAAAATAAATTTAAAGAAAAATTTTTTGATGAGCTGCATTAGGTAGAATGTCGGGCTGATAGAGGATTCTTTTTTAAAAGGAGTTTTTATTGTTGTTTTTTCCATGTTTTGCTGGTATAATTTTTGCATGAGGACTTAATCCTTTCTGGAAGGTATTTGTTTTTCAGTAAAACACTGTAACACAGAGGATTTGAGTCCTCAATTTTCGTTTGATTTTGCAAAGCATTGAATTAATTAGATTGAATTAATTAGGAGGAGTATTAAATGAGAAGTAAAAAACCAGAAGTTACACAATCTAGTGGGAGCATTAGAAAAAAGTCAATAAAAACAAAATTGATTATAATACCCATTACATTAGTAATAATATCTATTGTCTTAATAAGCATATTTTCAAGCATTTCTGTTAGAAATAGCTTACTTGCAGAAATGCATAAAAATGGTCAATTTATATTAGAACAATTTGTAGAGCGCCTAAATGATAATTATAAATCTTTAGAAACTATTAATTGGATGATAGAAGATGAAATCAGAAAAGCAGTTAAGACTCTCATGGATTTTGAGCAACTAGATAACCAAAAGTTAACAAGAGTTGCAACAAATTTGGGCATAGATGAATTAAATTACTTTAACTCGGAAGGAGTAATACTATATTCTAATATTCCCAAAAATATAGGTTGGAAATTTGATGAGAGCCATCCTCTATACTCTTTTATGAATAGCAGTGAAACGGAATTAATTGAGGACATTAGAAAAGATGCAGTCTCAAATACATATAGGAAATATGGTGCTATAAAAAACTCAGATGGTACTTTTGTGCAAGTGGGGATAAATGCTGATTATATAAATGCCCTAACTGAACAGTTTAAATATCAAAGGTTAGTTGAAGAATTAGCTTTAAGTAGAGAAATTGTATATGCAGTTTTTATTGATAAGGATTTAAAGGCTGCTGCCCACAGCGATACAGAGCGAATAGGTTTAGATTTATCTGAAGATAAAGGCTCTGTCTCAGCAATTAGAGAACAAAAGCCTTATTCATCAGAGTATTTATATGGCGAGGAAAAGATTGAAGTTTTGGATTTAGTATATCCAGCTATTGTAGATGATGAACTTATAGGGGCGGTAAGCATTGGTTTTTCTATGGAGGATATTAACAAATCTATTAGTAAAAATATTATTCAAATAGTTGCAACAGGAATTGCCGCTATTATTCTTTTAGTTGTCATACTATATAGATTATCTCATGATGCTGTAAATACTATTAACCAATTGAAAGAACATTTGAAATTGATAGCTTCAGGGGATTTTACTAAGAATCTATCTGACCAATTGTTAAGGGAAGAGGATGAATTTGGTGAAATATCAAACTCAGTAAATATAATGCAAAGCTCAGTAAGGAATATTATAGAAAATATTTTAAAAAAAGCTGAAACCGTTGCTACCCATTCAGAGGAATTAACTGCAACTACTGAACAATCAGCAGCGGCAGCGGATGAAATATCTAAGGTTATAGAAGGTATAGCAAGCGGTGCTAGTGATCAGGCAGAGAATACGGAAGTGGGTTTTTTTGCAGCCACAAAACTTGGAGATATGGTTGTTCAAAATACAAACTATATGGAAGAATTAAACAACTCTACCATAGAAGTTAATCAACTTAAAAATGAAGGCTCTGAACTGATAAGAGATTTGATAGAAAAAACAGAAATTAATATTCGTTCTGCAGAAGAAATAGAAAAGGCAATAAACGACACTAATCAGAGTGTAGAAAAAATTGCAATAGCTAGTGAAATGATTAAAAATATATCAGACCAAACTAATCTTTTAGCTTTAAATGCTGCAATTGAAGCTGCTAGAGCTGGAGAGTCTGGAAGAGGTTTTGCAGTTGTAGCTGATGAAATAAGAAAGTTAGCAGAACAATCAACTCAATTTACAGAGGAAATTAGTTCAATCATTGATGACCTAACTAGTAAAACATCCATTGTTGTTAATGCTATGAATGAGGTGAAAAAAGCAACTGATCTACAAAGCTTAGGTGTAGAACAAACCAGTGCTAAATTTGATGGAATAGCTTATGCCTTGGAAGAAATGCAAAAAATGATAAAAACAGTTAATAAATTTGCTAGTCAAATGATTGAAGAAAAAGAAAAAATACTCGAAATTTTAGAGAATCTATCTGCTATTTCACAGGAAAATGCAGCTGGTACTGAAGAAGCTTCAGCATCAGTTGAAGAGCAGACAGCTTCTATGGCACAAATATCAGGTGCCAGTGAGGAATTATCCAGAATTGCCGAAGAACTAAATAATGAATTGTCTTTTTTTAAGATTTAATTAAAAACTCTGTTGCACTAAGTTTATATTAATGGTATAATTTCATAGATAAATCCTTGCTCTATTTAATAGGGCCGTTAGTCCAAAAGGAGGTGAAATACATGAGAAAATATGAAGCTCTTATTATATTTGTGCCTACTCTCGAAGATGAAGTGAGAAACCAACAATTGGATAGATTGAAAGGTATTATTGAATCCGATGGTACTATTTCAAACGTAGATGAATGGGGAGTTCGAAAGCTGGCTTATGAAATTAATGACCACACAGAGGGCTATTATACAATCATAAACTTTGAATCTACCCCAGCGATTGTGAAAGAGCTAGACAGAGTGTGCAGAATTACCGACGGTATAATGAGGCATATGATAATTAGGGAAGATGAATAGAATCCAAGGTGGTGTATTGAGTGAATAGTGTTATATTGATTGGAAGGCTTACTCGGGATCCAGAATTAAGATATATACCCAATACAGGAACACCGGTTGCAACTTTTAGTCTAGCTGTAGATAAACAGTTGTCCAGGGAGAAAAAACAGGAAATGGAAGCTAAAGGACAGCCGACAGCAGATTTCATAAATATTGTAGTATGGGGTAAACAAGCTGAACATTGTGCAAATTACCTAACCAAAGGAAGGCTTGCTGCTATTCAAGGCAGACTTCAGTCTAGATCCTATGACGCCAAAGATGGTTCAAGAAGATATGTAACTGAAGTAGTAGCAGATAGAGTTCAATTCCTAGAGTGGGGTAATGATAACAATACAGGTTTTGATAGCGGAGATTTAGATTTTTCAGGAATAGATGGATTCGAGCCAGTAGATGACGATAATATTCCATTCTAAGAAGGAGGGAGAAAGGTGCAAAGAAGGTTTAAACCAAGAAAAAGAGTGTGTAGCTTTTGTCAAGACAAAGTTGAATATATAGATTATAAAGATATAAATAGATTGAAAAAATATATTACTGAGAGAGGAAAGATCCTTCCAAGAAGGATTTCTGGTAACTGTGCAAAACATCAAAGAGAATTGACTACGGCAATAAAAAGAGCAAGGCAAGTTGCTTTGTTACCATATAGTGCAGACTAGGAGAGGAGTAACCTCTCTTTTTTATTTGACATATAATATTATACTTTGTATTATTTTAATAAGGTTGTTTTTATGATTATTAATTAAAGGGTGAAATTATGGACCAGAATAATATGGATATAATAAAAAATCTAAGGACTATAGAATGGCTAAAAAGCGAAATATTATCTAATATTGCCCAGATTTATCAATTGCTGTCAAAAGGGGAAGACTATATCAAAGAGGATATAGAGGACTTAATAGCTAATATGATACTATTATCCTATTTACTTGGTAAAAGGCTAGGAATAGGCTATGAGGATATAAGCTCAAACCTTATAGATAAGATAAAATTGAATATTTTAGAAGGGCATAAAATAGAGAAATGGTATGGAGATTTGAATGAATTATTGGTTTTTTTGAAATCCAATAGGAATTGATTGTGAAGAGGTGAATATATTGAAAATAGATTATAAAAGGAAAATAGTAGAGTTTATATTTACAATAACCACTTCATTAATATTAATGTTCATGGGAACCTATTATTTTACTGGATTCATGTTTTTATATCCATTGCCCTTCATTTTATTAGGATTTAAATATGACATAAATCACGCTTTATTAGCATTAATTTTATCAGCGGTATCCACTGGTTTAATGTTAGATATGGTATCAGGAATATTAATATTTGTGATGTTTGCTCCCTTGTGCTTATCCCTTATCTACACCATGAAAAGTAGGAGGGATTCTCTAACCATTTTATGCATTAATACTTTAATTTTTTTATTTTCAATTTTGTTAATGATAAATATTAGCAAAAATATGACTGGCATAAGCATTATCGGTCAATTATCAGATATATCCAATCAAACAATTAACTATTGGATAGATGTATTGAAGGACATAGGTTCTTCCAATTATGAAATCCTAAAGGCAAGGGAATTTTTAGAGGAGCGGTTTGAATATTTGATTTTGACTGTACCAGCATTAACAATGATTTTTTCTTTAATCATTGCCTATTTAAATTTTTTATTAGCTACCTTGCTCCTCAGTAGGCTTGGATATGGGGTAGTTTCCATCCCTAGATTTTCTAAATTCAAACTTCCTAATAACTTTTTATTAGGAACAGGCCTAATGTTTTTGGGAGCTTTTATAATTAAAAAACTTGAGATATTTTATTATGAAACCATATTTATAAACTTAACTGCAATAGTATCCTTCTTATTTTTAACCCAGGGATTGGCAGTTATAGACTATAAGTTGAAGATAAAAAATGTTAAGATTATTCTTCGGCTACTTATTTATGTTTTTTTGATTCTACCCATTATAGGTATTATGCCCTTTATCGGGGTATTGGATATCATATTTGATTTTAGAGGTTTAAGGAAATATTCCTAATTCCTATTAGGAGGAAAATTATGGATAATAATAACTTTTTTAAATGGAAGGATGGAAAAACCTATCTAATAATTATAGGAGTTCTAATAGCAATAATAGCCTATTATCAACCTTTACTTGCATTATTGTTGACAGCAGCTTTAGGCTATCTAATCTATAAATATATAGTTACCCTTAGGGACAGAGAAAGGGAATGGACAAAATATATAGAAGGTCTGTCGGAAGAATTTGATTCTGCCACTAAACATGCTGTATTTAATATGCCCTTCCCATTAGTATTATTAGATATGGATGGGACTATATCTTGGTATAATACTAGGTTTAAAGACCTATTTGAATCTGAGGATATATTGAATAAGAGAATAGATGAATTGCTACCTCAACTGAAATTAGAAGATATAATAAAGGATCAGGATAAAAGGCCATTGGAAATAACGCATAAGAACCAATATTATGAAGTTCATTATAATATTGTAGATAATAAAAAGTCTATCAGTACAAAGGAAAATATTATAATGCTTTATTGGATAAATAAATCGGATCAGGTTCTCCTATATAATAAGTACAAGGATGAAATGTCAGCAGTTTGCCTAGCCTATGTAGACAACTACGATGAAATAAAGAATGCCACTCCTGAGATGAGCAGGCCTATTGTATTAGCAGAAATAGATAAGGTAATAAGGGCATACACTACCATGCACAATGGACTTATGCGAAAATATGAAAGCGATAAATACATGCTCATATTTCATAACAGGGATTTGAAGGAAATTCAGAACAGGAAATTTGACATATTAGATCAGATTAGAGAGATTGATAAAGGAAATCCCATAGCAATAACTTTAAGTATGGGAGTAGGAATAAATGGCAAGAATCCCAATGAAAATTATCAATATGCTAGAGCAGCTATAGACATTGCTTTAGGTAGAGGTGGAGACCAGGCAGTCATAAAGGATAAAAACAATTTAAGCTTTTATGGAGGCAAGACCAAGGCTATAGAAAAGAGAAATAAGGTTAGATCTAGAGTTATTGCCCATGCATTAATGCAATTAATTGATCAAGCGGGAGAAGTAATTGTTATGGGACATAAAAATGCAGATATGGATTCCTTTGGGGCCAGCATAGGTATAATTAGGGCTGCAAAGAACAGGAGTAAAAAAGCTTATTTCGTATTAGGAGGGATAAATCCATCCATTAAGAACATATATGATAGAATGATCAAGGAGGAGCCAGAGTATTTAAACCTAATATTGAGTCCTGACGATGCTATAGATATGGTAAATAGATCTTCCCTTCTGATAGTTGTAGATAATCACAGGCCTAGCTTTGCAGAAGTACCAGAACTTTTAGGTATGACGGATAAGATAGTATTAATCGATCATCATAGGAGGGGAGCTGAGTTTATCGAAGATCCAGTTCTAACTTATCTAGAGCCCTATGCTTCATCCACTTGTGAATTGGTAACAGAAATACTTTACTATATGTCGGATAAGCTAGAAATGACTAAATTTGAAGCTGATGCTCTTTTGGCTGGCATAGCCGTAGATACTAAGAATTTTACATTCCAAACGGGAGTTAGAACTTTTGAGGCTGCTTCCATATTAAAGAGAGCAGGTGCTGATACAACAAATGTAAGACAATTATTTAGAGATGATTTTAATGTATTTTTGCAAAAGGCAGATGTGATAAAAAATTCAAAGATTGTTTTTGGGAAAGTAGCTATTGGTAGGTTAGAAGAGGACTTGGAAGATTCAATATTAATTGCAGCTCAATCTGCTAATGACCTATTGAATATAAATGGAGTAGAAGCTTCTTTCGTCTTAACTCGCTGGGAAGATAAGGTTCATATAAGCGGCAGATCTTTAGGGAATATATCTGCTCAATTAATATTAGAGAAATTAGGAGGGGGAGGGCATTTAACCAGTGCTGGAACTCAAATAGAAGGTAAGACCATAAAACAGGTAGAAGATATGCTTATTGAAACCATAGATGAATATTTAAAGGAAGGTGAAAAGGAATGAAAATAATTTTATTAAAGGATGTAAAGGGTTTAGGAAAAGCAGGAGACTTAGTTAATGCAAAGGATGGATATGCAAGAAATTATCTATTTCCTAAGAATTTAGCCATAGAGGCTACACCAAATAATCTAAAGAAATGGGAAGAAAGAAAGAAGATTGAAGCAGAAGAGCAAAGGAAGGAACGAGAAAAAGCGTTAAAATTAAAAGAAAAGATCGAAAGTCTAACTGTTGAATTGAAAGGGAAGTCTGGAGAGGGTGGAAAACTATTTGGTTCCATTACTTCCAAGGATATAGCTGAAGCTTTGAAAAAACAGCATAAAATAGAAATAGATAGGAAGAAGATTGAATTAAAAGATAATATTAAATCCATAGGTGAAACCTCAGTTGAAATAAGGGTTTACCCAGAAATTACTGCTAGTTTAAAGGTTAAAGTAATAGAAGGATAATGGGGTGATTTAAATAGAAGCGTATGCATTTGGGAAAATCCCACCTCATAGTTTAGAAGCTGAACAATCCGTACTAGGTGCTATGATTTTAAATAAGGAAGCTATTAATACGGCTATAGAGCATCTACATGCAGAAGATTTTTACAAAGAAGGAAATAAGGAGATATTTAAAGCTATAATAGAATTATTCAATAGAAATGAACCAGTGGACCTTATTACCCTATCGGAGGAATTAAAGAGAAGAGGAACTCTAGAGAATTTAGGTGGTGTTACCTATCTTGCTGAATTAACAGGTGGGGTAGCTATAACTTCTAATGTAAAATATTATTGCGATATAGTTAAGGAAAAGTCCATATTAAGGCGATTAATCAAATCCTGTGACGATATAATGGCGAAAAGCTATGAGGGTAGCGAAGATGTAAATCAAATTATAGAGGAGGCTGAAAAGAGCATATTCGACATAACTCAGAGTCGCCATAGAGATGGATTTGCTCCTATAAAGCAGGTATTATTAGATAGTTTTTCTAAAATTGAAGAGATGGCAGCAAGGGAAGGAGAATTGACAGGTCTTACCACAGGATTTATAGATTTAGATAGAAAGTTATCTGGTTTACAAAAATCAGACCTTATACTATTGGCAGCGAGGCCTTCCATGGGAAAGACCGCATTGGGAATCAATATCGCTATTAATTCGGCACTTAAGGCAGGAGCTAGTGTAGCCATATTTTCTTTGGAAATGTCTAAAGAGCAACTGGTTCAGAGGATGATCAGTTCTGTTGCCCATGTGGACTTACAGAAGATAATCAGCGGTAGATTAAGCGAAGATGAGTGGATTAGAATAATAGATGCTATGGCGCCCTTGTCCCAAGCAAAGGTTTTTATCGATGATACTGCTGGAGTATCCCTTACTGAGATGAAAGCAAAATGTAGAAGGCTGAAGATAGAAAAGGGTTTGGACTTAATTGTTATAGATTATTTACAATTGATGCAATCCGATAGCAGGTATGAAAACAGGCAGCAGGAGATATCTGCAATATCAAGAGGATTAAAAGCTTTGGCCAAGGAAATAGAATGTCCCGTAATAGCCTTATCCCAGCTTTCCAGGGCCCCAGAACTTCGTTCTGATCATAGACCTATCCTTTCAGATTTAAGGGAGTCGGGAGCCATAGAGCAGGATGCCGATGTAGTATTATTCTTATATAGAGACGAATACTACCATAATGATTCGGATAAGAAGAATATAGGTGAGGTAATAATTGCTAAGCATAGGAATGGACCAACAGGCGTTGTGGAATTGGTCTGGAAAAAAGAATTTACTAAATTCTTAAACAAGGAGAATATAAGAGAGTAGTTACTAAAGGTTCTTCCTGGGTAAATATGTACTGTTCGGAAAAAAGCTATTATAATTGAACCAGCAAAGCTAATACTTCGAAGAAGATAAGTTCTTCTTCGAAGTATTAATTTCTAAAATTACTGATGGAAGAGGATTATCTATGGAAATAAGAGGAGAAAGGGTAAAGATACTTCCTTTAAAATTAGAAGATGCTTATTATATGAGGCGTTGGGGGGTCCATAAAAACCCCTTGCTTTACGATTATAATCTACCCTCGGTAACCGATGAGGAAATAAAAGAATGGTATCATTATAAAACTGGCAGCAGGGACAGGAAATACTATAGCATATTTAATGAAGAAAACAGATTTATTGGCTATATGGGAATTAAGAATATAAGGAAACTCTGGAGGGATGCAGTACTAGGAATAGTATTTGATCCCAATTACGTAAATAAAGGTTATGGTACGGAAACCATTACAACCTATTTAAAATACTATTTTTTTCAAATGGGAATGAAAAGATTATTTTTGGAAGTAGCTCAATTTAATAAGAGGGCTATTAGGTGTTATGAAAAATGCGGGTTTAGAATAATAGACAGATACTTAAAGGAATTTTTCGATCAAAATATAGATTTTAATAATCCTTATTTCATTCAAGAAAGATCTGCTTTTGTAATAATAGATAGAAAAGTATATAATTATGTATATAAGATGAAGGTAGATAGAAAGGCTTTTTTCAAAATACAGGAGGAACTTAATGGGAAATTTAAATATTAAGCTAAGCCAATTATTAAATAGCTTATCCTTTTCATTAGAGGTAGCTGAAAACAGATACTATAACCACTCCAGAAGAACTGCTTACATAGCTTATTGTATAGCGGAGGAAATGGAACTAAATGACGAGGAAGCTGCAGATATATACTATGCTGCCCTTATCCACGACATAGGCATGGCAGGTTATTTATCTAAATACAGCGTTGACCAGATTCATTTTGAAGAAGAATTAAAAAGGGAACACTGCTATTATGGCTACAAGATACTGGATAAACTATCTTTTATGGGGAAAATAAAGGAATATATATTGCATCACCATGAGGAATGGCAGGGGACAGGCCCCTATGGTTTAAAAGGGGAGGAAATTCCTTTAGCTTGTCAGATAATCAGCCTGGCAGACTATTTTGAGCTTTTCTTTTTAAGAAAAATGGAAGATGATACTTATATCGCAAATTTAGACCATATAGATAAATGGTTGGGCAAACATAAAGATAAGCGATTTAAAAAAGAAGTATGTGAGATATTTTATGAAGTGGCAAAGAAGGAAAAATTTTGGTTCGATTTAAGGCCAACTAATTTAGACCAGGCCCTTCAGATGGTGGAACCCAGAAAGGGCATTTATATAGGCATTAAGGATTTACATAAGATATCGGAAGCTTTTGCTCTTTTAATAGATGCTAAAAGCAAATTTACCTATGAACACACTAAGGGAATTTCAAATATTGTAGGTAATTTTGCCACCTATTTAGGATATAATCCTATAATGGTTGAAAAATTAGTTATTGCATCTAATCTACATGATATTGGAAAGTTTGTAATTCCTTTAGAGATTCTAGAAAAACCAGGTAAATTAAATGATCAGGAATTTCAGATAATCAAATCCCATGCCTATTATACAAAGCTGATTTTAAAGTATGTGAAGGGTTTAGAAGATATAGCAGAATGGGCTGGAAACCATCATGAAAAACTAAATGGCACTGGATATCCTGAGAAACTAGATTGGCAAAGTATAAAAAAGGAAGATCAGATAATAGCCTTAGCGGATATATACCAAGCACTAACGGAGGAAAGACCTTATCGGGCAAAAATGTCTCCCAAGGAGGCCCTACTAATTATGGAAGGCATGGCAGATAGGGGAGAAATCTGCAAGGATCTATTGTCCCATTTTAGACAGGTCGTATTATAAATAGGAGGGATAAAATGGGCTTTATAATCGAAACGACTGAAATCGATTTAGGGGATACCCCCATTGAGAATATATTTATCAACGATTTTATGCCTATGGCGAATGGTACCTATGTAAAAGTATATTTACTTGGATATAAATATGCCTATGATAAGGATAGTAACATCCATGTAGATAATAGGACTATAGCTAAGCATCTAGACATACCCCTGTCTGATGTATTAAATGCCTGGGATTTTTGGGAGAAGAAGGGAATAATAGAAAAGATATGGGAAAACAAGGAGGATAAATTCAATTACAAGGTTAAATTTTTGAATTTAAAGCAATTATATATAAAGAATAATTATAGGCCTGTTAGTGTTGGAGAGGAAATGAATAAGAAGACATATACATGTGCTGTAGAAGACTTAATTGATGCTAATCAGATTCCTGCAATCAACAATATGTTTAACGAAATAGATTATATAATGAGAAGACCCTTGGTGCCTAATGAAAAACAAAAGATATTGGAATGGATTTATAACTATAACATGAATCCAGATATGATTATAAAGGCCTTCTTTTATGGTATAGAGAAAAAGGGAAAGAGGAGTATAAATTATGTAGCTGCTATTGTAAGAAATTGGTATGATCAGGGTATAACCAATGTGGAAGCCTTGCAGGAACATTTTAAAAAGACGGATGAAAAGTATTATAGATATGAGAAGATTCTGAAACATTTGGGACATGGAAATAGGCTACCTAGCGTTGGAGAAATGAAAGTTATCGATAAGTGGTTTGAAGAATATGAATTTACCATGGACTTAGTTCTTAAGGCTTGCGAGAATTCAGGAAAGACCTCAAATCCCAGCATAAACTATATAGATGGAATTATAACTTCCTGGTATAATAAGGGCATAAAATCGGTAGATGAAATAGAAGAAAAGGATAAACTCCAGAATAAAAAGGATAGGGCGGATTATAAGGTCGAAAAAGTAAAACCCATAAAAACTAAGTTTCATAATTTCCAACAGAGAACCTCAAATTATACAGCTGAACAGCTTGAGGAGATTGCCAGGAGAAAGCGGGAAGAATATTATTTTAAAGGAAAGGGAGAAGGCAAATAATGTATGACCAGATTTTAAGAGATATTCTGATGGAATATGAAAAGAAGAGGGACAGGGCTATCTATGAACAGAATATCAGGATTCAAAGGATTTACAACAAAATTCCCAGAATTAGGGAAATAGATAGGACCATACGGGAAATGGGATTACAGATATCTAAGGCTGTGATCGAAAATCCTGGGAACTATATAGAAAACATGGAAAGGGTAAAAAAGGAAATTGAGAAATTAAAGATGGAAAAGGCCTATCTTCTAACTGAAAACAATATTCCATTAGACTATCTTGAGCCTATATATGAATGTAAAAAATGTTATGATACAGGCTATTTATCCAATGGTGATAAGTGTAGCTGCCTAAAGCAAGCCCTTATAAATAAGGCCTATAAGATGTCCAATATTGAGGATGTACTAGAGAGGGAAAACTTCCAAACCTTTAATATAAATATATTTCCAAATGAGCCAGTAGAAGGGGAAACCATGACTCCTAGAGAAAATATGGCTAATATAACTAGTATATGCGAAGGCTTTGTTAGCAATTTTGATGATAAGAACGGGGAAAACCTATTATTTTATGGTTCTACTGGTTTAGGGAAAACATTCATGTGTAACTGTATTGCTAAGGCTCTATTGGATAAAAATAAGATAGTTATATACCAAACTGCATTTAGGATCCTTGAAATAATAGAAAAACGAAGGTTTGGCAGAGATTCTGAAAGATTCAATGATTGGGAGTATGATTTATTATTTGAAGCGGACTTATTGATAATAGATGATTTAGGAACGGAACTATCCAATGCCTTCACCAATGCGGAGATTTTCAACATAGTCAATACCAGATTGATAAACAATACTAAAACCATCATATCCACCAATTTAACTCCAAAGGAGATTTCTGAAATCTATACGGAGCGGGTATTTTCAAGAATATTAGATAGGTTCATACCTTTAAAATTTTTTGGTCCCGATTTAAGGTATTATAGATGGGAAGCAAAATAGGTGCCTACCAACAGGTAAGCACCTATTTTTGATTGGTGACCCTACCGGGATTCGAACCCGGGTTACCGCCGTGAAAGGGCGGTGTCTTAACCACTTGACCATAGGGCCTTAATTACACAAACTGTTATCTATTCTACTATAATAAATAGGCCTTGTCAACATTATATGATAGAATTAATGTATAAATTAATGAGGAAGGGAAGAACCATTATGAATGCTTGCGAAAGAAGAGAAAAAATACTAAAGGAATTGAAAGAGAGCAATAAACCTATAAAGGGTCATGAATTATCAAAAAAATATAATGTGAGTAGGCAAATAATAGTCCAGGACATTGCTCTATTAAGAGCTAGAGGGGAGGAAATATTAGCCACCCCACAAGGATATATAATTCCTAATAGCCATCGAAAAAATAAGTTGATAGAGAAAATAGTTTGCAAACATTGGGGATATGATGAAATGGAGGATGAATTAAGAACCATTGTTGATTTGGGAGGTAGAATCATAGATGTAATAGTAGATCATCCCCTCTATGGAGAAATAAAAAGCCCCCTTCAAATCTGTTCAAGATTAGATCTGCAGGAATTTATGACAAATATTAGAGAGACTAATGCGGAACCCTTATCATCTTTAACAGAAGGTATCCATATCCATACCATAGAAGTAAACGATAGGGGGAGTTTTGAAAGAATAAAGAAAGCCCTTATGAGTAAAAACTACTTGATAAAGGAAGATTAAGATGATATATTTTTACTATGAGGTGACAAGACAGGTGTATATACATTAATTAATACCAGAAAGGGTGGCTAAATTGAAAGATAAACTTAATGAAAAGAAAGGCGGTATAAGGAATTATTTTGTGAAAATATTTAATGGGATGGCATTAGGACTTTTTTCTTCTTTGATAATAGGATTAATAATAAAGCAGTTGGGCACCATTTTTAACATCCGATGGATGGTGATTTTTGGTGAAATGGCTCAATTGTTAATGGGGCCAGCTATTGGTACAGGAGTTGCGTATGGGGTAGGAGCGCCTCCATTGGCTATTTTTGCATCAGCAGTTACTGGGGCAATTGGTGCTGGTACCATTTCCTTTGAAGAAGGGGTAGCAATAATCAAAATTGGAGAGCCAGTAGGAGCCTTTGTAGCTGCATTAGTAGGAGCGGAATTTTCGAAGCTCATTGGAGGAAAAACCAAGGTAGATATAGTTTTGGTTCCATTAGCTACCATCTTGGCGGGTGGATTAGCTGGAAACTACATAGGACCCTTTATCAGTTCTTTTATGACTTTAATTGGGAATATGATTAATAAAGCTACCGAATTACATCCCTTACCAATGGGAATAATAGTTTCAGTAGTAATGGGAATAGTTCTTACATTGCCCATTAGCAGTGCTGCATTGGCCATATCCTTAGGACTTAGTGGCTTAGCAGCAGGAGCTAGTACCGTTGGCTGTTCAGCTCAGATGATAGGATTTGCAATTTCATCCTTTAAGGAAAATGGATTCGGTGGGCTTATAGCCCAGGGTATAGGGACTTCAATGCTTCAAATACCCAATATAATAAAGAACCCTAAAATATGGATCCCACCTATTATAGCATCTGCAATCCTTGGTCCAGCTTCTACTGTAATATTTAAGATGGAAGGGAATAGAATAGGTGCAGGTATGGGTACTAGTGGTCTGGTAGGACAACTTGCAACTATAGAGGTAATGGGCACTGGGGCAAAAACTATAGTGGAAATTCTTCTACTCCATTTTATTCTGCCTGGACTAATATCCTTTATAATATCCGAATGGATGAGGAAGAAGGGATATATTAAAATGGGAGATATGAAATTATAGCAATATTATGTTATAAAGATCTTTTTATGAGTAAATAGTCATTAAGTCAAAGTAGAAATGCTTTGGCCCCTCTTACTAAAGATAAATCCCTAATAAACAAAAAAAAATTAACAAAAGGTGCTGACTTTTATCCATGTCGGTGCCTTTTGTTCATAAGTATGAATTAATAATTGATATTCTTCATAAAATATGTTATACTACCTATTAAAATCCATATTAAGGCTATGAGGGGACCTAGTAAATAATAAAGTACTTTTAAGAGAGCCAATGGTTGGTGAGAATTGGCAAGGCTTATTATTGAATCCATCCCTGAGCTAATATGTATACGAGTGAACCATTATGGTTAACTAGGGTGGCAACGCGGGAATACTCTCGTCCCTAAAATTGTTAGGGAGCGAGGGTTTTTTTAATATAATTAATTTTAATATAATTAAATAGAAGGAAGGTGATATGCTTGTTAGATATTAGGAGAATTAGAATCAATCCAGATGAGGTAGTAAGGGCCCTGGGAAAGAGACATGGGGATTTTCCAATCCAAAAGGTATTGGAATTAGATGAAAAGAGAAGAAGCCTTTTAACGGAAGTTGAAGGAATGAAATCAAAGCAAAACTCGGTATCAAAGGAAATTCCAATGCTTAAAAAGGAAGGAAAAGATGTATCGAAACTGTTAGAGGAGATGAAGGAACTATCTGCTAAGATAAAGGATTTAGATGGAAAGGTAAAGGAGATAGACGAACAGCTTAAAGAAACATTACTCTATATTCCCAATACTCCTCATGAATCTGTAGTAGATGGAGTAAGCGATGAGGATAATGTGGAAATAAGAAGATGGGGAGAGCCAACAAAATTTGATTTTGAACCAAAAGCCCATTGGGATCTAGGGACGGAGCTAAATATTTTAGATTTTGAAAGGGCTTCAAAGCTCACAGGTGCGAGATTCTCTCTCTTCAAGGGAGCTGGAGCATTACTTGAAAGGGCTTTAATCAATTTCATGATCAATATTCACACCAGTGAACATGGTTATGAAGAGGTATCAACTCCTTTCATGGTAAATAGGGATAGTATGATTGGAACAGGGCAATTGCCTAAATTTGAAGATGATATGTTTTATATACCTAGTAAGGACTATTTCTTAGTGCCAACAGCAGAAGTGCCCCTTACCAATATGTTTAGGGATGAAATACTTGAAGAAGATATGCTCCCCATTTATTTTACAGCTTATACCCCTTGCTTTAGACAAGAAGCTGGTTCTGCTGGTAGGGATACTCGTGGGCTTATTAGAAACCATCAGTTTGATAAGGTAGAATTGGTGAAATTCTCTTTACCTGAAAACTCCTACGATGAGTTAGAAAAGCTGACTAACAATGCTGAAACAATACTTCAAAGATTGGGATTGCCTTATAGGGTAGTTATGTTATGTTCAGGGGACTTAGGATTCTCAGCAGCTAAAACTTATGACTTAGAGGTTTGGATGCCAAGTTATGGCAGATATGTAGAGATTTCATCCTGCAGCAATTTTGAGGATTTTCAAGCTAGACGTGCTAACCTTAGATTTAGAAGGAAGGGTAGCAAGAAAGTGGAATTTCTTCACACTTTAAATGGTTCAGGTTTAGCAGTGGGTAGGACCTTTGCTGCAATACTAGAAAATTATCAGCAAGAAGATGGAAGTATAGTAATTCCAGAAGCCTTAAGACCATATGTAAACAATTTAGAAAAGATAGAGAAATAAATTCTCCTTACGGTATGTTCTCCGTAGGGAGAATTTTTATTTTCTATTCTTAGGATGAAATAAGTTATAATATTCCTATGAGAATATAGAATATATTAGAATAGAATTGTCGGAGGTGAAGTCTTGAATATTAAAAGGAGTATATGTTTTTTATTGTCATTTTTATTAATTCTGAATCTTATTGGCTGTAGGGTAAAAACAAACCATATTCCTACACTTGTGGTAGATGATTTAAATGGTATTGACATAAATGATGTAGACCATTATAGCATAGAAGTGGATTTTGATCCTGAAAATAAAAGCTATTGGGCTTATCAAAGGGTTGATTATATTAATAATTCTGGGAGGGAACTAGGGGAAATTTATTTCCACCTTTACCCTAATGCTTTTAAAAGTATGGAAACAGCCCCTATATTATTTGCTGGCAAGAGCATATCTAAGGAATATGAGCCAGGGTTTATGGAAATAGAAGAAATAAAAATAGGGAATAAAAGGGCGGATTATGAAATAGGGGGGGGAGGAGATACCATATTAAGATTAATACTACCTAAGCCTTTGAAGGCTAAAGATAGAATCAAAATTGAATTTACATATAATGTCAAGCTTCCAATTAACATAGATAGATTCGGGTTTGGAGAAGATGTATTCAACTTTGGTAATTGGTATCCAATAGCGTGTATGCACGATGATACTGGTTGGAATTTAGACCCTTATTATAATATAGGAGATCCTTTTTATAGCAATGTAAGCAACTACGACGTAACTATTAAGGTTCCAAAGAATATTATAATTGGAACCAGTGGGAATATAATTTCTGAAAAAATTAGGGGAAATACAAAAACCTATGTAATAGAAGGAAAACTGATTAGAGATTTTGCTTGGGTTGCCAGCTCTAAATTTATTATAGAGGAAACTCAAGTAGGGGACACAATAATAAGGCTTTATGCAATGGAAGATAGGCCTAGTATAGCTGATTATGTATTAGAAGTAGGAAAAGATTCCATAGAAATATTCAATAATCTATTTGGCCAATACCCTTATGGAGTTTATTCCATAGTGATGACACAGTTTCCTTCTGGTATGGAGTATCCAGGTATAGTTTTTATAAACAGGGATTGCTATACGCATCATCAAGAGGATACTTTAGAAAGGATAATAGTCCATGAAACAGCCCATCAATGGTGGTATGGGGTAGTAGGAAACGACCAGATAGACGAAGCCTGGTTAGACGAATCCTTAGCAACTTATTCGGAAGTTTTATATGTTCACCATAAATATGGAGAAGAGGACGGAGAAGACTATTTTAATTATACCTGCCAAATGCCCTATGATTATGGAGAAAAATATATTGATTCTGATGTGGTGGTTAAATCCTTAGACGAATTTAATAGTTGGGATGATTACGGGATTTTGGTATATGCAAAAGGAGCTGTTTTCTTAAATGAGATAAAAAAAGAGTTTGGAATCGACACATTGTACCAAATATTAGAAAGGTACTATAAAACATATAAGTTCAAAATAGCAACTACAAAGGATTTTTTAAATATATGTGAAAAGGTGACTAACTCGCCTTTTGAAGAGAGGGCCCATAAGTGGTTATATGGCAGATAAAAACGGAGGGCAAGGCCCTCCGTTTTAGCCTAATATCTTCTACCGCCGAAACCACCAAAAAGTATTACTAATAACAGGAAGAAAAATAGTAAACTAGAGTCATCGCCATCCCAGATGCCACCTCTTCTTTGAAGATCAGACATTCTATAACCTCCTTTTAAAGTTCTAGTACTTTGCCTAATACATTATATAGAGGTTAGGATACAAATGTTACCTTTTTGTAGCTATTATTTCATTTTTAATAGGGGGAATGTTATTATGAACAGGATTATTAGAGGAATTATATTATCATTATTTTTTATATTATTGCTAAACCCTCTTGCTTTAGCTTCCGTCGGCATAGAAGATGAAGTTAAGGCTTATCTATTAGGGGATTTTGAAACGGGAGAAATATTGGAGGGATATAATGCATACCAACCTATAGAAATTGCCAGCATTAGCAAATTAATGTCCTATTTAATTGTAATGGAACATGTAGATAGGGGAGAAATCGGATTAGATGATAAAGTATATATAGATGATGATGTAACTAGAATTAAAGGGTCTAGCCTAGAACTAAAAGAAGGAGAGGTATTTACCGTAAGACAATTATTAGAGGCAAGTTTAGTGGTATCTGCAAATGATGCTACCTATGCTTTGGCCAAATATGTAGCTGGGTCGGAGGAGGAATTTGTAAAAAGGATGAATTACAGAGCTCAAAGTTTAGGATTAGAAAGTGCCTATTTTATTAATTCAACAGGACTACCTCAAGGGGAAGAACAGAATAAAATGAGCACCAAAGATATATTTGAGCTATCTAGGTATATAATAAGAGAGTTTCCTGAAACTTTAACCTTTACCTCCATTCCCAATATTCATTTGGAAAATAGGGACTATGACAAAGAAAATACAAATCCATTGTTGAAAGAAATAAAAGGCGTTGATGGACTTAAAACTGGTTTTACCAATAAGGCAGGCTATTGCTTAGTTGCCACCATAAATATCAAAGGGGATAATGTAGAAACGGAGGATTTTAGGTTAATTTCCATAATAATGGGATCGGGAAATGAGGAAAAAAGAAAGGAATTAAGCAAAGAATTAATTGAATATGGGCTTAATAACTATACTAGAAGGATAATAGCAAAAGAAAATATGCCTGTAGATTTAATATATTTACCTAGCAGCAAAAATGAGGTCATAGAAGTATATCCAACTAGAAATTTTACCATCACAGTAAGAAAAGGGGACAGTATTCATAGGGAAGTTTTAGTAAATGAAGATATTTCCTTGCCTTTAAAGTCAATGGAAAAGATAGGAAGGTTGAATATCCTGTTAAATGGTGAGATTTTAGACCAAATAGACTTAGTAGTTCACCAAGATGTAGAAAAGGCTAATATATTCATTAGGATCTATAGATATGTTAAAAGGATTATTGGAAAAATCATTGAGAAATTATTAACTATAGCTGTGAATGATTCAGATGTGTTGACAATTATTAAAAAAAGTTGTAAAATATAATAGCAAATATTTGTGCATCCGTAGCTCAGTAGGATAGAGCAGCGCCCTCCTAAGGCGTGTGTCGGGGGTTCGAATCCTCTCGGGTGCACCATATTTATTTTGGTGATTATATATGGATGAAACATATATGGAATTAGCATTGGAGGAAGCATATAAGGCATTTAGCACCTATGAGGTACCAGTAGGTGCTGTTATTGTGCATGATGGCAAGGTTATAGCAAGAGGCCACAATAAAAGGGAGACTTTGAAAGACCCTACAGCCCATGCAGAAATGATTGCCATTAGAGAAGCCAGTAAGTATTTGAATGGATGGCGATTATTAGGCTGTACCATGTATGTAACCTTAGAACCCTGTAGCATGTGTGCAGGAGCCATAATTAACTCTAGGATAGAACGTCTTGTCATAGGTGCAAAAGATCCTAAAAGAGGCTGTTGTGGTTCTGTAATCAATCTATTAAATAATCCTAATTTTAACCATAAAGTTCAAGTTGAATATGGGGTATTAGAGGATAAGTGTAGTAGTATATTAACCGATTTTTTTAAGGAATTAAGGAATAAATAATTTAATATGATCTATATATTCTGGAGAGATGTCCGAGTGGTTGAAGGTGGTGGTCTCGAAAACCACTGTACAGTTAAATGCTGTACCGAGGGTTCGAATCCCTCTCTCTCCGCCATATATAAAAACCTAGCTCAAGCTAGGTTTTTATATTTTAAGAAATATGATGATCATATGTTAATTTTTTGATTATTTCGAAGATTTCTTGACAATTTGCTATAAAAGCGATATATTTTCTTTGTGTAGGTTTTGATTATTTGGAATTATATTTGTTAAGGAGGAAAGGATTTGTATATTGAGCTAATTTTAGAAGAAATCATTCCTTATATAACAGGTATATTAGAAATAATAGGCGTAATTATCATTGCTATTGCTACCATTAGATCTGTTTTCAGTTTAATTAGAGGAAGATTTAATTTTAATTATGAGTATTATAAAATTGAATTTGTAAAGGCTCTTGCATTGAGTTTAGAGTTCAAATTGGCAGCAGAGATATTAAAGACTATTATCGTCAGAAGCCTAGATGAGTTCGTAATATTAGCATTTGTAACCTTTTTAAGGATTATTATAAGTTTTGTAATTCACTGGGAAATAAAGTGTAAAAAGAAAGAAAATCCTACGGATGAGGATTTTGAAGCTCAAGCTAAGAATCAGGGAGAATAGACTATTAGTTTGTTCTCCTTTTTTGCTCCATATGAAAGCTCGATGAAACTGAATATTCGCAGAAATAAAAGGTTGAGATATTGTTAAATATAATATATTATAATACTGATACAAAAAATGGAAGCAACTTTATAAGGGGGAAACTAAATGGACCAGTTCGTAGAATTTAAAGAGAAAGTAATTAATAATATGTCTCAAGTGGTAATAGGCAAGGAAAAGGTAATGGAACTAATTATAGTATCCTTCCTATCTAAAGGCCACATATTATTAGAAGACCTTCCTGGTATGGGAAAAACTATGATGGTTAAGGCCTTTTCTAAGACTTTAGGATTGCCCTTTAAAAGGATCCAATTTACACCTGATCTACTTCCCTCCGATATTATGGGAATAAATTATTATAATCAAAAGCTAGGAGATTTCCAATTTAGAAAGGGCCCTATATTTTCTAATATAGTATTAGCAGATGAAATTAATAGAGCTACTCCTAGGACCCAATCGAGTCTATTGGAAGCCATGCAGGAAGGACAGGTTACTGTAGATGGAGAAACTAGAATGCTCAATAAACCCTTTATGGTTTTAGCTACTCAAAACCCAATAGAATCTTATGGAACTTTTCCACTACCAGAGGCCCAATTGGATAGATTTTTTATGCGAATAAAAATAGGCTATCCCACTAGGGAAGAGGAAAAAGAAATAATCCACAGCAATTTAAGCAAATCCATAGAGGATTTAGAAAGTATTGTATCAGCAGAAGAATTGGATTATTTATTTGAAAATGTCAGTAAAGTGGAATGTTCCCCCGATGTGATGGATTATATCATGGATATAGTAGATCAAACAAGAAACTTGGCAGAAATACAATTGGGAGTTAGCCCTAGGGGAACTATAGCTCTTTTCAAAGCTTGCCAAGCTTATGCTGCTATTAACGGAAGAAAATACATCATACCAGAGGATGTAAAGGCCATGGTACCTAAGGTGTTAAATCATAGAATTATAGTTAAGGGCAGGAATAATTTGGTAGACAATGAAAAATTAATAGAAAGAATACTTAGTACAATAGAAGTGCCTTTAGAAAGGATATAGATTATGTTTTGGTTATTAATTGGAATTGTAGCTATTACCTTTGGATTTAATAGGGTTAGCATGAAATATGGTTTTAAGAATTTGCACCATATGCGGACATTATCTAAAAGCATGGTGGAGATAGGCGAACCTTTTGAGGTACATACTGTAATTGAAAATAGAAAGCCTCTTCCAGTACCCTATTTAAGGATAACGGAAAAATTTCCTGCAGCCCTCAATTGTAAAGGGATAATAGATGAACGTGAAGAGGATGGTTATTTTGAATTTTCAACTGCCATGTTCGTAATGCCTTATCAAAGGGTAAAGCGAATCTATTCCTTTATTGGAAATAAAAGAGGCTATTATACCTTTAGAAATGTAAGCCTAATAGTAGGAGACTTTATTGGATTAAATACGTTTTCCGTTACAAAGTACTATCTACAAGAGTTAGTAGTATTACCAAAGGTTTTAGATTTAGATGAAAATTTGGTACCTTATGGGAGCTATTATGGTCAAGTGTCTGTTAAGAGATGGATAATAGATGACCCGTTAATGAATGTTGGCATTAGAGAGTATACGGGCAATGAACCAGAAAAACATATTCATTGGCCTTCATCTTTAAAATATGGAAACTTGATGGTTAAGGAATTCGATTTTACTTCGGAATACTCTGTAAATATAATATTGAATGTGGAATGTACACAACCTTTTTGGCGTGGCATTGAAAAAGATGAAATTGAAACCTGCATCTCCTTATGTAGAGGGATTGTAGAGGAATTAGAGAAGAATAAAATTTTATACAGCTTTATCAACAACTCCTATGGGGGAAGTGGAGTTACTAGCTATTCTAGTAATTATGAAAATGTATTAAATGTTCTAGGTAAAGTATCCTATGGAGCAGCAATTAAGTTTGAAACGTTAATTGATAGTATAATCAATAAGAGGGAAAAATTTACAACATTTATCGTAGTTACACCTAGAATATTCGATAGCTATATAGAATCTCTAGAAAGATTAAAGAGAAATAATAAGCTTATTCTCATTTCCTTAGATGAAGCTAAATTAGATAAATTAAGCTCTTCCATTATAAAATACGTTAGGAGAATTGTACCCTATGAATAGCATAATTTTATTAGAGTTAATAAGTATTGTGTCTTTCATATTTGCTCTATTAATAGTTGTAATTCCAAGTTTAACCATAGATAATTTTATTGCAATATTTTTCTTGTTTCTACTAGTATCTTATATGGAGGTCCTTTTCAAAAGGAAAGGCAAAAAATACTTCTATTTAAATTTATTTTTACTTCTTCCAGTTATTAAATATCCTTCCATTGAAAATATAGTTTTTTTATTTATTGCTGCCTACTATACATTCTATTTTATTTTTCAATACTCCAGTGAAGTAAGCATTAATTTTTTTAGAAGAGGTTTTCAAAGAAAATTAAAAATATTGTTTATTCTCATGGGGCTATCGGGGATTATGGGCAGGCTTCAAACTAGCGGTAAAGATTTCATACCTTTTATGTTAATTTATTTCATATCTACCATTATACTATTGCGAAGCCTTAGGCATTTAGAACATAGTCCTAATATGAATAAGATAAATAGAACCAATCTAATATTTGCTATATCCGTATTTATTTTATATCTAGTGCTAGGTATAGAAAGGCTAAAGATATTTCTGTACCAACTAGTTAGGTCAATCTATTTTTGGTTTACAGAAATGCTATTTAATATCCTCTATTGGCCTATTGTATATTTGAGCTATGTTGTTGAGAAATTTATAAGGTATATTATTTCCCTGCTCATTAATCATACTGTAGAGTTGCCATCGGAAGAGTTGGAAACGGTTGTGGATTTTAGTGAATGGGTTCAAAAGTCCCCTTCCTTCCTCCCTTGGTTGAGTAGATTTTTGTCTACAGTCTTGATGATAGCTCTGATCCTGTTTATAGCTTATATATCCTATAGATTGTTTAAGAAGAAGGTAGCTGGTAAAGGTAAGGAGGAAATAGCTTATCGTGAAGAGAGGGAATTCATTAATATAGTAGGTGGAGACAAAGATAAAGGCAAACAATTCTTATTCAGGCCCAAGGGCCTTAAGGAACAGATTAGGTATTACTATAGGAAAGCCTTAATAAAACTGTATAGAAAAGGAGTAGATATAATACCTTCTGACACCAGTTTGGAGATTAATGTTAAGGCAGAGAACGATGTAGATAAAAAGATCTTAAAAGATGTAAGGGAAATTTACATCGAAGCTAGATATGGAGGAACTGAAATAGATAAAAGCAAGGTAGATAAGATGAAGAGATTATATAAAAAGATTTAATGAAAAAGCCCATATGGGCTTTTTAAATTTTATAGAAATAGTGAATAATAATGAGATAAATTAAGAAAACAATATATAATTTAAATATTCGGGAGGTTAACATAATATATAGCATTTGAATATTATGGAAGTAAATGATATCTTATAGATGAAGGTCAAAGTAAGTCAAAGTTAAACGATTTTGGAGGTGAATTTTATGTTTGGAATTACACCTTTTGGCAGAAGGGCTAGCAGTTTATCGAGGAGATGGGGATTCGACTTTGACAGATTCTTTGATAATATGTTAGAAGAATTTGAATCTATTGCCTATCCCTATTCTCCAATGAAGGTAGATATAAAGGATAAGGGTAAGGAATATGTATTAGAGGCAGAAATACCGGGGGCAAAAAAAGATAATATTATATTAGAGGTAAAAGACGATATTTTAACAATTGCTGTGGAAAGGGATGAAGAATTACGAGAAGAAAGGGAAAACTATATTAGAAGGGAAAGAAGGTATGGTTCTTATAGTAGAAGCTTTTATGTAGATGATGTGGATCAAGACAAGATAAAGGCTAAATTTGAAGATGGAATCCTCAAAATAGTTCTCCCTAAGAAGCCAGAGACTTCTTCAGGAAGAAATAGAATACAAATTGAATAAATAGGCACTTAGTGCCTATTTTTTTTGACTAAAAATGGAAGGCGAATCTAGAATGTTATTCTAAGTCATGGTACTGACATATCAGTTTGTCTAGTAATTGACTTAGACATATTATTCTATTATCCGTTAGATCTATTTCTTCACCTTCAATTAATTTGTGAAGCTGTTCTCTTACTTGATTTATTTGGCTTTTAAGTTCATTTTGTTCAAAGTTTTTGAATTGAATAACACCTCTTTCGACAATATATTTAGATTCGCCTTCACATTCACAATAATTTTACTATAAAATGCAAAAAAAAGTAGAAGAAAAAAGAATCCTTCACTAGTTTAAAGCGATAATAAACAATATTAATAATTTAACTAAAATTAATGAAAAAAATTTGATTTATTATGAAAAATTTTAAATTACCTATAAAGTCAATATGTATTCTGATATAATATAAATGAGGGTTTAAAGATAGGAGGGTGGAATATGAAAAAGCTTTTAACAGGCAATGAAGCTATTGCAAGGGGAGCCTATGAGGCAGGTTGTTTAATAGCTAGCGCCTATCCAGGAACACCTAGTACTGAAATCCTAGAAAACGTTTCCCAATACAGGGAAATATACTCTGAATGGTCTACTAATGAGAAAGTAGCCCTAGAGGTAGGATGTGGTGCTTCTATTGCTGGTGCTAGGGCCTTGGTTGCTATGAAGCATGTGGGATTAAATGTAGCAGCAGACCCTTTATTTACAATAGCCTATGAAGGGGTAAATGGAGGGCTAGTAATAATTACTGCCGATGAACCAGGGATGCATAGTTCACAAAATGAACAGGATAATAGGCTATATGCTGCCCATGCAAAGGTGGCAATGGTAGAACCTGCTGATAGTCAGGAATGTAAGGATTTCATAAAGGAAGCTTTTGAAATCAGCGAAAGGTTTGATACACCCGTATTATTTAGGGTAACTACAAGAGTTTGCCATAGCAAGGGATTGGTAGAACTAAAAGATAGGAAAGAAGTAGGAATTAAGGAATACGTAAAGGATCTAAGAAAATATATTATGGTACCTGCTAATGCTAAAGTTAAGCATGTGGAAATAGAAAAAGAAAGGCTTCCAAAACTACAAGAATATTCAAATACAACGTCCTTAAACAGGATTGAATATAACGATAAAAGTATTGGAATTATTGCTAATGGTATATCTTATTATCATGCTAAGGAAGTATTTAAAGACAAGGCATCTTATTTAAAGATAGGTTTTAGCTACCCACTACCAGATAAATTGATTAGGGAATTTGCAGAACAAGTAGACAAACTATATGTAATAGAGGAAAATGAACCCTATATGGAAAACTTTATTAAGGCTATGGGCATTGATTGCATAGGAAAGGAAGTACTCCCTATCTGTGGAGAATTAAGCCCAGAAATTATAAGAAAGGCCCTACTAGGGGAAGAAGAAAGGGAAAGTTATACTCTAGATATGGAAATACCTGCAAGACCTCCAACTCTATGTGCTGGTTGTCCTCATAGAGGAATATTTTATGAAGTCAGCAAATATAAGGATAAAATAATTGCAACTAGCGATATAGGTTGCTATACACTGGGAATGGCTCCCCCCCTTGGGGTTGGAGATACTGTAATATGCATGGGGGCTGGAATATCTGCAGGTATTGGATTTGACAGGGTTAATAAAAAAGCCAATAGGAACAAAAAGGTTTTTGGTTTCGTAGGGGATTCTACTTTCTTCCATTCTGGAATTACTGGTTTAATCGATGGGATCTATAATGGAACTAATATGGTTATTGTAATATTGGATAATAGGACTACTGGAATGACAGGGCATCAGGAAAATCCTGGAACTGGAAGGAATATATTAGGAGAACAAGCACCCATGATAGATATTGAAAGTCTGGTTAAAGCTGTAGGGATTAAAGAAGAAAATATAAGAGTTACAGATCCATATAATTTAAAAGAGACAAGGGAAGCGGTAAAAGATGCTTATGAATCAGAAGAGCCTTTTGTAATAATTACAAAACGACCATGTGCATTAATTAAGGAGGTTCAAAGGGCAAGAAGAGGACTTTATTGTGAAGTTGACCAAGAAAAATGTAGGAAATGTAAAGCTTGTCTAAGGATTGGTTGTCCTGCTATATCTTTTAGGGATAATGTTATTAGTGTGGATAGAGCTCAATGTAATGGATGTAGTATCTGCCTTCAAGTTTGTCCTTTTGATGCTATAGAGTTAAAGGGGAAAGCAGGTGATTTTCATGTCCAATAGTTTGCTATTAGTGGGAGTTGGAGGGCAAGGCACAATCCTCGTTTCAAAGATACTCTCTCAAGGTTTGGTAAAAGCTCAATACGATGTTAAAATGTCTGAAATTCATGGAATGTCGCAAAGAGGAGGCAGCGTAACTACGCAGATTAAATTTGGGGAAGAGGTCTATTCGCCTGCTATAAATAAAGGTGAAGCTGACCTATTGGTAGCTTTTGAAAAATTAGAAGCTGCTAGATATATAGACCACCTTAAAAAAAGAGGTACTTTAATAGTAAATGATGAAGAAATTTACCCTTTATCCGTATTAACAGGGAGTGTTCAATATCCTGAGGGTATTTTAGATAAGATGGTAGATAAGGTGGAAAATGTAAAAATAATTGAAGCAAGAAGGATCTCAGAAGAATTGGGAGAACCTAGATGCCAGAACATTGTAATATTAGGTGCTATTGTAAAAGAATTAGGTCTTGAGGATATAGATTGGATAGAATTGATAAAAGAAAATTTACCTGAAAGGGTTCATGAGGTCAACATAAAAGCTTTCGAAAGGGGATTAAGCCAATAAATAAAAAGAGAAGGGTAAGAATTTAGCCCTTCTCTTTTTATTTAAGAACTACAATTATTCATATTCTTTTAACAAGTTGTATTTAATTTCCCATAATGGCTTAGATAGGTCTACGAAATATTCATGAGGATTTTCAAACCTAAGGACTTCATCCCAAAGGGTGTCAATCTGTTCCCTACAATAGTCTCTGATTTCATCAATTGGAGGACTTTGATATACCTGTTTACCTTTATCGAATAATTGGACTAATAGCTTTCTGGCTCGGAAATTGGTAAGGGTCTTTCTCTTCCAAGTAAATAGTGGGTGGAATATTTCATAAGGTTTGCTTTCGTCAATTTCCTCATCATGCAAAGTTATTACATCTGCAATTGCCTTTCCAGTTTTCTTATCGTATAACCTATAAAGCTGTTTAAATCCAGGAGTAGTAATTTTTCCTACATTTTCGCTTACCTTTATCTTAGGGATTATATGTCCATCCTGTTCGATGGCAGTAAGCTTATAGACTCCACCAAATACTGGTTCAGATTTGGCAGTAATTAGCCTTTCTCCTACTCCAAAGGAGTTGATCTTTGCTCCTTGGTCTAATAAATCCTTAATTACATATTCATCTAAACTACTAGATGCTACAATTGGGCAATCCTCATAACCTGCTGCATCTAACATTTTACGAGCCTCTTTAGATAAGTATGCGATATCACCACTATCGATTCTAATGCCCTTAGGTCTAAAGCCCCTTGGAACTATTTCTTCATCAAAGGTCTTAATTGCATTGGGAACTCCCGATTTTAGTACATTGTAAGTGTCTACCAATAGAACACAATTATCTGGATATATTCTTGCATAGGCTTTAAAAGCTTCCAGTTCGGATGGGAACATTTGAATCCAGCTGTGTGCCATTGTGCCTAAAGCTGGAATGCTGAAATCCCTGTCTACGATAGTACAAGCAGTGCCTGCAGTTCCTCCAATATAGGCTGCTCTTGCTCCGAGTATAGCCCCTTCGTAACCTTGGGCTCTTCTAGATCCAAATTCCATTACAGGCCGACCTTGAGCAGCTCTCACTATTCTATTGGCCTTTGTTGCAATTAGACTTTGATGGTTGATAGTTAACAATACCATTGTTTCTATAATCTGTGCTTGTATTATGGGACCTCTTACGATAACAATAGGCTCCAATGGGAAAATAGGGGTGCCTTCAGGAATAGCCCATACATCGCATTCAAATTTGAAATTCTTAAGATAATCTAAGAACTCTTGGCTAAACATGTTTTTAGACCTAAAGTATTCAATATCTTCTTGAGAGAATCGGAGGTTTTTTAAATATTCAATAAGCTGTTCTACTCCAGCCATTATGGCAAATCCGCCATTATCGGGGATGGCTCTAAAGAACATATCGAAGTAGGCAATTTGATCTTTTAGCCCGCATTCAAAATATCCATTGGCCATGGTGAATTCATAAAAATCTGCTAACATGGTTAAATTTTTTTTATCCTTCCAATCCAAATTGGTCATAGAAATTATCTCCTTTTAAATATTTGTAAAATTCTCATCATAATAATTATATTACCAAAAAATATATATTTCAACACGCCAGCCAGTATTAGTTCCAATTATTAGTTGGCAGAAAGGAATATATGTAGTTATCGACGATTAACATTATAATATTGTTAAAATGTAATAGATTATTGAGTGGCAAAAGATAAAAAGAAATTATAAATGGGGATTATAAATATTATAAAATATGTTTACAAAATGGGAAAAATAGTTTATACTAAACGTAGACACCCGCCCCGGGGGGGTGGTTATGGAAAGGAGGAATTCAAATGGCCCATAAAAAGGTTGCTATAGATGTATTAGGCATGACCTGTGCAGCTTGTTCAGCTAGGTTGGAAAAGGCTATAAGCAAGTTGGAAGGAGTAATTAATTCTTCTGTAAATTTATTAGCTCAAAAAGCCACCGTAGAATACGATGATGAAAAAATGAATATAGATACTCTAGTAAATACTATAGAAAAAACAGGTTATAAGGTTCCTATAGAGAAAAAGATTTTATTAATAGAAGGTATGACCTGTGCAGCTTGTTCAGCCAGGGTAGAGAAGGCATTAAGTAGATTGGATGGTGTTATAAAGGCCAATGTAAATCTATCTACCAACAAAGCTATAATAGAATACCCTTCTGGAGCCATAGAAGAGGAGATACTAGTTAAAGCAGTTGAAAAGGCTGGCTATAAGGCAGAGGTGGAAAGAGAAGTAGATAGGGATAGGGAAAAGGAATTAAGGGAAAAGGAGATAAAGTCTCTTAAAAGGTCCTTCATAATATCAGCAATATTAAGCATTCCTCTCTTTTCAGCCATGTTCTTTCACATGGCAGGTCAGGAGAATATATTGACCAATGGGTATTTCCAATTGCTATTAGCGACCCCTGTCCAATTTATAATCGGATATAGGTTTTATAAAGGAGCTTATAATTCCCTAAGGGGCGGAGGAGCCAATATGGATGTATTGGTATCCATGGGAACTTCCGCAGCCTATTTTTATAGTTTATATAACGTTATAAAAGGAGTACATGAATACTACTTTGAAGCATCAGCAGTTATTATTACCTTAATCCTATTAGGAAAGACCTTTGAAGCAGTAGCCAAGGGGAAGACTTCAGAAGCTATAAAGAAGTTGATGGGATTACAGCCTAAAACTGCTCGAGTTATCAGGGATGGAATAGAAAAGGATATTCCAATAGAGGAGGTAAATATTGGGGACGTAATAGTAGTGAAGCCAGGGGAAAGAATTCCTGTAGATGGAATTATAATAGAAGGTCATTCTTCCATAGATGAATCCATGATAACGGGCGAAAGTATTCCTGTAGATAAAAAGGAAGGGGATAAGGTAATAGGAGCCACTATAAATAAATTCGGATCCTTTAAATTTGAAGCTCAAAGGATTGGAAAGGATACGGTTTTAGCTCAAATAATTAAACTTGTTGAGGACGCTCAAGGTTCTAAGGCACCAGTTCAAAGGCTGGCAGATAAAATATCTGGGATATTTGTTCCTGTAGTAGTGCTAATTGCTCTTGTAACTTTTATTGGTTTTTACTTGGTAAGAGGGGATTTTACAACTGGACTTATAAATGCTGTAGCGGTTTTAGTAATAGCCTGTCCCTGTGCATTAGGTTTAGCCACACCTACAGCTATAATGGTGGGTACTGGCAAAGGGGCTGAAAATGGAATACTCATTAAATCGGGGGAACATTTGGAGAGGGCTCATAATATGGAAGCTATAGTATTGGATAAGACTGGCACCATTACCAAGGGAGAACCGGAAGTTACAGATATAATAACCTTTAATTCCATGCAGGAAGATGAGTTATTAAGAGTTGCGGCCACAGTTGAGAAAGCATCCGAACATCCATTAGGTCAGGCAATAGTTAGAAGGGGAGAAGAAAAACTATTGATGTTAACGGAGCCAGATTCATTCATGGCTATACCAGGAAAAGGCCTAAAGGCTGCTTTAGAAGGAAAGGAAATATATATAGGAAATAGGAAGCTAATGTCAGATGCACATATCCATATAGATGAAGCAGAACCTGAACTTAACAGACTAGAGGAAGAAGGCAAAACTGCTATGATGGTGGGGATAGATGGACAAATCTCGGGAATAATAGCTGTAGCAGACAGAATAAAAGACAGCTCTAAAAGGGCCATAGAAGAGTTGAAGAATATGGGATTGGATGTATATATGATTACAGGAGATAATGAAAGGACTGCCAAAGCTATAGCCAAAATGGTAGGTATTGATAATGTATTAGCAGAAGTATTGCCAGAAAATAAAGCTGAAATGGTGGAAAGGATAAAATCTCAAGGGAAATATGTAGGAATGGTTGGAGATGGCATTAATGATGCACCTGCTTTAGCAGCAGCAGATGTGGGATTTGCCATAGGAACGGGAACAGATGTAGCTATGGAAGCAGCAGATATAACCCTTATGAGGGGGGACTTAATGGGGATTGTTACGGCAATAAGGCTTAGCCATAGAACTATGAAAACCATTAAACAAAACTTATTCTGGGCTTTCTTCTATAACTCTATAGGCATTCCCTTTGCAGCCTTAGGATTTTTGAACCCCATGATAGCAGGGGCAGCCATGGCCTTTAGTTCAGTATCAGTGGTAACCAACTCATTGAGGTTGAGAAATTTTAAATAATGGAGAGGAGATGGGAAATATGAAAAAAACTATGTTAGTAGAAGGTATGTCTTGTAACCATTGTGTAATGGCAGTTACCAATGCACTTAAGGAATTAGAAGGGGTAACTGATGTTCAGGTGGATTTAGATAGTAAAAAGGTGGAAGTTTCTGGAGAAAACCTAATGGATGAAAGTTTAAAGGAAGCAGTAGAAGAGGCAGGTTATGATGTAGTAGAAATTAAATAATAGTAGGTGAGCTTATGAATGAAGGCAAAAAGAAAGCAGCAATGAAACTCAAAACTGTAAAAGGGCAAATAGATGGAATAATTAAGATGATAGAGGAGGATAGGTACTGTATAGATGTGTCTACCCAGATATTATCTGCCATAGCCCTATTAAAAAAGGCCAATATAGATGTATTAGATGCCCATATTAGGTCCTGTGTAAAGGATGCCATATTACAAGGAGAAGAGGAAGGTCAAGAGAAGATAGAGGAGATAATTACTGTGATAGATAAATATATAAAATAGCCAAGAAAACTTGTAAAGTTTTCTTGGTTTTTGTTTGAATTGGATTTTGGGTACATATAATTAAGAAACTTAATCTAAAAATATATGATAACATATAATAAGGGATTCAAAGATGCTCATAAATGATACAAGGAGGAATTTATAGTGAAAATATTGATAAAAAATGCTAATATAGTTACTCCTTATGAGATTAAGAGGAGTAGTAGCCTAGTTATAGAAGATGGGAAGATCATTAATATATGTAAAGGCCTATGTGAAGATGGATCCTTTGACGATATTATAGATGCGGAAGGGAATTACCTATCCCCTGGCTTCATAGACATTCATAACCATGGAAATTTCGGTCATGATTTTATGGAAGCGACTTTTGAAGCCTTTGATATTATGGCGGATTTCCATATTAAAAATGGAGTGACTTCCTTTTTAGCCACCACCATAACCCAAAAGGATAGTGCTATTAGAAGGGCTTTAATAAGTGTTGGAGAATATATTGAATCTGGTAGTAAGGATTCTAAAATCAAGGCCCAGATGTTAGGAATATACTTGGAGGGGCCCTATTTTGCAGTAGAGAAAAAGGGAGCCCAGCCAGAGGAATATATTAAAACTCCAGATATAGGAGAGTTAAAGGAGTTTATAGACCTTTCCAAAAACAATATCAAAATAGTGGCTCTAGCTCCTGAAATAGATGGGGCAAAGGAGGCTGTTAGATTCTTAAGGGAAAAGGGAATAACTATATCAGCAGCTCATACCGTTGCAACCTATGAGGAAGCCAAATTAGGGATGGATATGGGAATAACTTTAATAACCCACCTATATAATGGGATGCGGGACTTTTCCCACAGGGAACCGGGAATAATTGGAGCAGCTTTGACTGATGAAAGAGTAGCTTGTGAGCTTATATGTGACGGAATCCACCTTCATGTAGGGGCTATGGAATTGGCAGTAAGGATGAAGGGGAAAGATGGCATAGTATTGGTATCGGATGCCATGATGGCTACAGGCTTAGAAGATGGAAAGTATGAGCTAGGAGGTCAGGATGTATACGTCAGGGATGGAGCAGCAAGGTTAGAAGATGGAACTTTGGCAGGTTCAACCCTTACCTTGGATAGGGCTGTATATAACATGGTCCATCTGGTTGGAGTTTCCCTTGAAGATGCAGTTAGGATGGCCAGCTTAAACCCTGCAAGGGTTATTGGGGTGGAAAGGACAAAGGGAAGCATTGAAATAGGAAAAGATGCAGATTTAATCGTTTTTGACCGAGATATAAACATTTTAATGGCTATAGTTAAGGGTAAAGTTAGAAACTGTAGATAAAAGCTATATCATTTAATATATCATTTGTTGATGTGGGGAAGAATCAGCTTTACTAAGTCATTGACCAAGGATACTTCCTTATCAGAACATCGAAGTAAAATGGATAAAAGTTCTTGTAAATCTCCCTTTGGATTGGAATCATAGCTATTATCGGCTGATTCTAAAACGGAAATATTTTGAGCTGTTGAATCATAACTAAAATTATTGCCAAAGAGAAGATAATCTGTGGACATATGAAGAGCCTTGGAGATTTTAGCCAAAGTTTCCAGGCTCATTTTCCTTTCTCCTCTTTCGATTTGCCCTATGTAAAAGGACGATAGTCCTACAATTTCTGCAAATTTTTCCCTTGTCAAATCTAGCTTTTCTCTTTCCGTTCTTATTCTTGAACCTATTTCTTTAAAATCTAACACATTCTTATCCATTCTGTCACTCCCTTATGTTAACTTTAATATTAAATTTTCAATAACTAAATATGCTAAAAGCACAAAAATAAGGTTGCCAATAAGCATGAAATATATTATGCTATTAATAGAGTAAATATTATCGTTTTGTTCTAAGGGGGGGAAATTTTTTTGATTTTCAGAATTAATAAGCTAAGGAATAAAATATCTGAACAATTAAATAGAGAAGAAACGGATTGGCAACATATTGAGAGACTTAGTAAGGAACTTGACTTACTCATATTAGAATATTTGCATAACAAAGAAAAGTTAAAAGAAAAATAATTTACAAAAAAGCTCACCTCTAAAGTAGAGTATCATAAAATATTGATTTTTATAGAAAAAATGGTTATAATAAGAAAAGTCAAGGAAAGTCAAAAACCTTTTAGGGGTGAGCTTATGGAGTATAAGGACTACTATAAAATACTAGGTGTAAATAGAAATGCTAATCAAGAGGAAATAAAAAAGGCTTACAGAAAATTAGCAAAAAAATACCATCCCGATTTAAACCCGAATGATAAGGAAGCACAGGAAAAGTTTAAGGATATTAATGAAGCTTATGAAGTGCTAAGCGACGAGGAAAAAAGAAAGAGATATGATGCTTTTGGAAGTAACTTCAATTTCAACCATGGTCAGCATTTTGATCCATCACAATTTGGATTTGGAGGCTTTAGGAACGGTAAATTTACATTTACTAGGGGTGCTAATAAGGGATTTAGCGATTTTTTCAATATGTTCTTTGGAGACCATAATTTTGGGAAGGATATATTTACTAGGGATACAAGACAAAGGTATGAAGCTCAAATAAATATAACCATAGAGGAAGGTTATAAGGGAACTACTAAACCCTTATCCATTAGAATAGGAAATGAAACAAAATCCTTGTCGATAAAAGTACCAAGGGGAATATTGCCCGGGAAAAAAATAAAGATTCAAGGTGAAAAAGCTGGAATAAATGGCGATATACTAATAAAGGTGAATTTTATCGAAAATGAAGGACTAGTATTAAAGGGTTTAGACCTATATAAGAAGATAAATCTATATCCTTGGGATGCGGCTTTAGGCACGGAAACAATAGTTGAAGGTATAGAGGATAGATTTAAAATAAGAATTCCAGAGAATATGGAGGCTGGGAAAAAAATCAGAATACCTAAGAAGGGATATAAGGATTCTAATGGAAACATAGGGGATTTATATGTTGAAATAAATATAATAAATCCCCCTAAATTAACCGAAGAACAGAAAAGATTATATGAAGAATTACGACGGATTCAAAACAATAGTTAAAGTTTTCCTGACTTGATAATGGAAATTAATAATAATAGGCCAGCTAATCCTGCTCCTAGATAACCTACAATTCCTATGGAGGAAATTCCATATATTTTAAGACCTACATTTGCATTTATTACTAAAGAAGAGCTTACTAATAGTCCCGTAATTATTATGGCAAATATAAGCCTATTAACCATTTTGTTTAGTTCATTAATATTTTCTTCTACATCTTTAAATTCCAAGCCCAACTTCAACCTTCCTTCTAATCCTGTATTTATGAAGTCGACAACTTTGGAGGATAGTTGGAGGGTTGATTTAAATGAGGTATATAGAAAAGTGATTATTTCTAACAAGTCCAGGTTTTTAACCTTTTCTCTAATTATCCGGTTCTTGAAATATGGGAGTGCTACTTCCATTATGGTTAGTTCATCATTTATTTTAGCTAATACAGCTTGGAGGGTCATTACCCCTTTAGTCAATAACACAATATTATGGGGCATGGTTATATTATTCTTTTTACAAACCCTTAGTATCTCATCCAAAATTTGCGGTATATCATAGTTGTGAAAGGGTACATCTATGTAGGTATTATATAGGTTATCTACATCCTTATATAACTTATCTAAATCTATGGAACTTTTTATAATGCCTATTTTTAAAATGGATTTAACCATAAGGTCTAAATCCTTAGTTGCAACCCCTTCTAATAATTCATTCAATTTTTTCCTTAAACCCAAATCTAGGCTTCCCATCAGACCGAAATCAATATAGCTGATGGCACCATTACTAATTAATATATTTCCTGGATGGGGGTCAGCGTGAAAAAAACCATCTTCAAATACCTGTTTGAAATAGTTATAGATTACCTTATTTGCTATATCTTCTATATCATAGCCTGCTTTTTTTAAATCATCTATGTTGTCGATTTTAATACCAGATATATAATCCATAACTAAGACCTTTGAAGTACAGTATTCCCTATAAACATTAGGAACACGAATAAATTTTATATTCCTATTGTTTTCTTTAAACTTTATTATGTTGTTTATCTCTTCTATGAAGTTTAATTCTTTTTCTGCGGCCTGACTAAGTTCATCTATTACCTTTTTTACATCTACTATTTCCTTAGTAGTAAAATTGATGAAAGGGGATAACTTCTTTAATATATGTATGTCAGCTAACATCTTTTCTTTTACAAAGGGTCTTTGCACCTTTACTACTACTTTTTCACCGCTTTTTAATCTAGCCAAATACACCTCGGAAAGGGAAGCAGAAGCAATAGGAACTTCATTAAAGTCTAAAAATATTTCATCTATAGGGAATTTCAATTCTTTTTCTATAATTTCTTTCATTATGGAGAATTTTTGAGGGCGTACATTATCCTGCAATTTTTGAAACTCATTTACATATTCAATAGGCAGTATATCAGGCCTTGTAGACAATATTTGGCCTATTTTTACAAAGGAAGGTCCTAGTTCTTCCAATGCTAGCCTTAGTTCCTTAGGGTCCTTTATTCCATTTTTAAATCCATGCTTTAATGCTACAGAGATAATCTCTTTAAACCTTTTATTAGCATAGTTGTTTTCCATATTAAGAAACCATCTTGCATTTTCAAGATGGTCTTATCCCTCCACATTAAATAATTTTACTAATATTTTTCTTATCGATATTTTATTCCGTTTTTAAATTGCTTTTTCACTTAGATAGAATCAATTTGTTTGAGCATCTTAATATTCATCAATAATTATACCATATATTATAATATACCCCAATTCAAAAATAATTTAATATTCTATTGATAAATAATACGAATTTTATTTTAAAAAAGTGCTGGTTCTTGCAAGAACCAGCACAGATTATATTAATTTACTGGACTTAATTACTAAAAATCAACTTCATATCCATAGTAAGTGCAAACTAACAATTTTTCCATTTCTTCAGGAGTGATTGGTCTTGGATTGGAACCAGTACAAGCATCTTCTACAGCTAGTTTGGCAATTTTTGAGACTTTTTCTTTAAATTCTTGTTCATTAATTCCAAACTCCTTTAAGGTTCTAGGAATGCCTAATTTTTCATTAATTTCATTTATCTTATTACATAACGATTTTACACATTCTTCATCTGTTCCAGAAATACCTATACTATTGGCGATATCTACATAACGATCTTTTGCATTCTTCTTATTAAATTGGATTACATAAGGAAGATATATTGCATTAGCACAACCATGTGGAATGTGTCCTGTAGAAAAAGCTGCTCCTGTTTTATGTGCCATGGAATGTACTATACCAAGTAATGCATTTGTGAAGGCCATACCCGCTAGGCATTGTGCATAGTGCATTTGTGCTCTTGCTTCCTTATCTCCTTCATAGGAATCTAACAAGTATTCTACAACCATTTGAATAGCTTTTATTGCAAGTGGATCTGTAAATGGACTATTAGCTGTTGATACATAAGCTTCGATGGCATGGGTTAAGGCATCCATTCCCGTATGAGCTACCAATTTTGGTGGCATAGTTTGAGCTAACTCGGGATCAACGATTGCAATATCTGGTGTTATATTATAGTCTGCCAAAGGATATTTTACTCCTTTTTCATTATCTGTAATGACTGAAAATGCAGTTACTTCTGTAGCTGTACCAGAAGTAGATGGAATAGCAATAAATCTTGCTTTTTGTCTCAAAGTTGGTAAAGAAAATGGTTCAATAATGTCTTCGAAAGTTAAGTCAGGATATTCATAGAATACCCACATAGCCTTAGCAGCATCTATGGGTGAACCGCCTCCCATGGCTATAATCCAATCAGGCTCGTATTCCCTCATGGCTGCTGCACCTTTCATGACTGTTTCAACGGATGGGTCTGGTTCAACATTTTCAAATAATTTAGTTTCAATTCCAGCTTCCTGTAAATAGTTAATAACCTTGTCAACAAAACCAAACTTCTTCATTGACCCGCCGCCTAAAATCAATATGGCTTTTTTGCCATCTATGTGCTTCAATTGTTCAAGGGCATTTTCACCATAATATATATCGCGTGGTAAGGTAAACCTCATTATGCCAATTCCTCCTTTTGATTGTTGAATATTTATTATAAAACTTTGAAAATTTAGAGCTATGTAATCTTTTAATTTATTGTTTATATTGAGCATTTTAAATTAGGCTTGTACATTCCATTATTATCTACGTTTGTTAATTTTTTACCACGTGATAATATCATATATTTACTTAAAAATCAAGAACAATTTCGAAAAAATTGGTAATTTTTTATTATACATATATTTTCAATAAATTTTGTAAATACATACATAAATACTACAAAAGACTACTAACTGAACCAATGACTTTATTAATTCTTTAATATTACTAAAAGTAGCATACTAAGCAAGGATATCTAAAAGTAAGCCTTTAATATCTTCTAATCTTTTTAGGATTTTGATCCTATTTTCTTCAATATTTAAGAAGTCCTTAGTTAATTCATCTAATTCATTATCTACCTTCTTCACTAAAGAATATACTCTATGGCGACCTCTTCTATCTAAGGAATTCTCTTTATAAAAAACATGAGAATTGTTAACGGTTACATCTAAGAACTCCTTTACCAATTTTTTATACTCAATTAAATCTTCGATAAATAATTTATCCCTTAATTTTTCTGATTGAATTTCAATTTTATCATACAAGATTCTTAATTGTTCCCTAATGCGCTCTTGCTCTATTTCCATCAATTTATTTTTGAAGGTTTCACTTACCTGCTTTCTATTGGCAGATTTTATATTGTCAACGGGTTGTAAATTATCCACACCAACTTTTTCTATCCTTACCATAAAGTCACTCTCCCTTATTATTCTATTATATAATATCGGCAACTATTATGTAAATTGTTGAATGTTTTATTTATTATATTTATTTAAAGAATAATAAAAATTTGTCGATATACTAAATGAGAATATTTAAGAGGATGGTTATATGGAAGCTATTAATTTCAGCACTAAGAAAAATATAGTAGATGCTTATGGCTTGGCTCCTACCCTTTTTTATGATGTAGAAGGAACCCTTGTGGAGAAGAAAGGCAAGGATATAACTATTGAAAAGGTCTTTGAGGACAAAAAAGTTCTCTATTCCTTAAGGGTAAGGGAAGAAGTTAACCAGGTGCTAGGGGAAAAGGTGCTAATCAATAAAGAGAATATATTATCCATGAAGGTAGAAGAAGTGGAAGAAGAGAAGGAAAATTCTATAGGTTATAAGGAAGTCATGGATAATATGGGAATTGAGGATTCAGAAGAAAATATTAGGGCTATAGAGCATTTGTTAGAGAACAATATTCCAATAACCAAGGAGAATATATTAGCTTATAATACATCCAAAAAATATCTAGAAGAAATAATAAAGAATTTAGATTTTGAATCCTGCATTAAGCTAATGGAAAAGGGCATAGACTTGAAAGGGGATTCTCTTCAGAAAATTGCAGAGGCCCTGTTGGAAATAAAAGAAGATAAAGGATTGTCCTTCAAGGAGTTAATAAAATTAGATAGGAAATTGAGCTACAAGGAAGCAGAGTCAATAGCCAAGAAGATTTATGGCAGGAGAATGGGAAAAGATGTCTATGATAGTATAATAGCTTTACATAAAGAGGGAATCCCAATAAATAAAGAAAACATTGAAAGGGTCATGGAGGTAATAGATAAACTTTACGATTTAAAGGATTATAAAGAGGAAACCCTAGTAAGATTTTTTAAAGAAGATCTGCCCTTTAATATCGACAATCTCTATAAATATAAACATTCTTATAATAATAAAAGCTTAGAAAGGAATATTTTATCTCCAGTATATGAAGTATATACTATAGAAAAGGAAGAAATCTACAATTATATATTGGAAATTTTAAAGAAGTTAAATCTCGATGCAAAAAGCGAAAATATCCAAATGATCAGGGAGTTTCTACTAAATGGAATCGAGGTAACGGAAGGGAATATTCAAAAATTAATGGATATGAAAGCTGCATTAAATGAATTGGTAAATAAATTGGATTCAAATAAAGTAGCTTTCTTAATGGAAGAAGGAATAGATCCATTAAAAGAAGATATATTCCTATTAGTGGAAAAGTTAAAGGAAAAAGATGGTAATGATAATGACCTCTCAGAAAAATCATCGGATATATTAAAGGAAATAGAATCCTTGAAGGCTATTAGCGATAAGGAATTGCTCAAATTGATTAAAAGCGGAAAGGATTTTAAAATAGAAAATTTAAAAGAATTAATTACCACTGATATTCCACCAGAGGACTTGAATGGGAAGGTCATAGAAAAAGTAAAAACCCTATCGAATATATTCAATACTTTGGAAGACCTGAATTCAAATACCATAGCCCTAACCTATAGAAGGTTTAATGCTATTACATTGAATAACCTATACTTATCTCACTTGGAAGTGGCTGCAAAAGAGGAAGTTGTAGTAGAGCCTATAGCCAAAGTGGAAGAAAACTTAATAAGACAGGAGTATTTAAATGCTAAGAACAATACCACATTGAGCCTAATAAAACAAAGCATTAAAGAAGGAATAGCCCTTGAACATATGCCATTGGAAGAATTGAATCAGTATATTGATAGGAAGATAAATAGGTATAGGGAGGCCCAAAGGTTAATAAATGAAATAAAGTATTTAAAGGGGAGAGAAGAATCCTTAATATCTACAGTATTGAAAAATGATTTAAATATGTCTATAGATAAATTAAATAATATCAATTCCCTATTGTATAGGGCTAAAGGACTCGGCAGCATATTTAATGAGGTCTTAAACAACAAGGATAGTTACAGCAAGGATTTACAGGAAAAGATTGAGATATTGGAGACAAAGATTAAGGAGTTTTCCAGCTCATTGAAAAATGGCAAACATGAAATCAAAGAAGAATATAAGGAAACCTTGAATGCTATTAAGGATTTGAGTAGCTCATTTAACTCTAATGGTTCTAATGAAAGGAATAAGGAAGATAGATTAATGCAATTAGATGAATTCCTAAGCTTACAAAGCCATTTATCCAAGGATGATTTAGTGTTCCAGCTTCCAATATTTATAGATGGAACTTATAATAATATAAATTTGATAATTCCAAATGTTAAAAAGGGAATTAACAAGAATGATATGGTGTTTTACTTCAATATGGATTTAAACAATTTAGGGCAGACGAGATTCAATATACAGATAAAGGGCAAAAAAATGTATGTGGATTTTAATTCGGATAAGGATGAAGCAATAAGGGAAAATGCGAACTTATTAAAGGAAGGCCTTGAAAGGATAGGCTATACTTTGGAGGAGCTTAAAGCTAATGAAGAACTTAGGTGATAATCAAAAGATAAGATTGGTTACTAAAAATCAATTGAAGAAGGCCTATGAACGAAAAAATGTGGAAAGTAAAATAGACATTAAAGAAGAATTAGTTTTGGAGAGTATTGAAAAGGTTCCTAAGGAGTTGTTTGAAATCCTTGGAGAAACCCTATCTTTTATAGAAAAGGTAAATAAAATGGAGGGTGAAAGAGATGAGAATAAATAATAATATACCTGCTTTGAATACTCATAGGATGTTAGGTTTAACTAATAGTAGCTTGGAAAAGACCTTAGAAAGATTATCGTCTGGGCGAAGGATCAACAGGGCTTCCGATGATGCAGCGGGCCTAGCCATATCTCAAAAGATGGAAGCACAGGTTAGAGGTCTTAGACAAGCTTCAAGGAACTCTTTAGACGGTATTTCATTAATTCAAACAGCAGAAGGGGCTTTAAATGAAGTCCATGCTATGCTTCAAAGGATGAGAGAACTAGCAGTACAAGGAGCCAATCAAGTATATGAGAAAGACGATTTAAAAGCCATTGCTGATGAGTTGAAAGAGCTTACAGAGCAGATAGATAAGATAGCCAGGGAAACTACCTTCAATGGAATATTCTTGTTAAAGGGAGAACTGTACTCAGGCGATACAGAAGGAAAGTTAAGACTCCAAATTGGTGCTAATGAAGACCAATATATTGACGTTGATATGAAGAATATAAATATTACTGTTAGCGAAGATGATGAAGGTTTAAAAATTATTAACGAAATAATTGTAAGGGATGGTTCTGGTTTTAAAGTAGTTGATGGAGAACAACTGGACTCATCAAAATTTAGTAAAGCAATAACAATCTATGACAATGCAGTAAAACTGGTAGCTTCCTATCGTTCCCAATTGGGAGCTTACCAAAACAGACTAGAACATACTATTAAGAATGTTGATAATACAGCAGAAAATCTGACTGCTGCACAATCTAGAATTGAAGATGCTGATATGGCTCTTGAGATGAGTGAATTCGTTAAGCTAAATATACTACAACAGGCAGGAGTGGCAATGCTTTCTCAAGCTAACCAATTACCTAAGACCATGCTCCAATTGTTACAATAGGAGATGATTAGATGACTGATATTAATGAATTAAAAAAGAGGATTTCCACCACCAATGAGGCAGGCTTAATTGCCATATTATTTGAAAGGTTAATAGGGAATTTCAAGAATTGTATATCTGCCATAGAAGAAGGAGATTACGATAAAATAACGGAGTTAAACAATAACTCTAGGGCCATATTAACTGAATTAACAGTTCAATTCAGTGGAAATGATGAAATTTCTTCAACCTTACGGGAAATTTACCTCTTTATCAATAAAACCATGACTGAAGGCGAAATAAAGAAATCCATATCCTCCTTTGAAACCAATATTAAGGTAATTATGCCTATACTGGAAGGCTTTCAAGAATTAGAGGTAAGGGAAAAGCCAAGAGCAGTAGCAGGCTTAATCTATGGAAAGAGTAATTTAGGGGAATATACGTTAAGAGAAAACAAAAGTTTTGAGGGATAAAAAAAGCTGTGGAAATTTCCACAGCTTTTTTGCTATGTAACCGTGCACCCAGCTTCGCCGCCATATCCCAAGCGTTACCTGAACAGTTAGCTCGGAATAGGCACCCCTGCGGCACACGAAAGTGTCTACTTACCGCTGCTTCCTCCCGGACCTGACGGGGTTCATAGATTTCCGTTGCGCAGGACCCATTCGTCAACGCCACTTATTCAGGGCAGACCCTGAAATATAAACGCCTAGACTGGGAATTCGATCCTGCTATAGCGGATTGCAGGTTACAGGGCACCGCTACCTCCCCATCTAGCACGGTAAAAATTAAAATGGCGGAGAGAGAGGGATTCGAACCCTCGATACCCTTTTGGGGTATACACGATTTCCAGTCGTGCGCCTTCGACCAGACTCAGCCATCTCTCCACAGTCAAATAATATCTGCTACAGATTTATATTATACAGAAATTATTCAAATATGTCAACCATTACTTTTGAAAAGGATAAAATCCGTAATTTCCAATTTATAATTTATAATAGGTCATTATTCATAACCACCATTAATTTAGTGTAATTATTCCTTCCTTCTGGTATAATATATATATTAATAATTAAGGGTGGTTGTATGTATCAAGCATTATATAGACAATATAGGCCAAGAACTTTTGATGAAGTTTTAGGGCAGAAACATATAACGACAACATTAAAGAATCAGATTAAAAAGCAAAACATTGGTCATGCCTATTTGTTTTCTGGGACTAAGGGAACGGGTAAAACCTCTACTGCTAAAATATTTTCAAGAGCAATTAACTGTTTAAACCCAATTGAAGGCAACCCTTGTAACAAATGTGAAATATGTAAGGGCATATTGGATGAATCCATAATGGATATAATAGAAATGGATGCTGCGAGCAATAATAGCGTAGATGATATAAGGGAGTTAAGGGATAAAGTAGTTTACCCTCCTTCTCGTACCAAATATAAGGTATATATAATAGATGAGGTTCATATGCTGTCAAAGGGAGCTTTTAATGCCCTATTAAAAACCTTGGAAGAACCGCCTAAACACTTAATATTCATATTGGCCACTACTGAAAAGGAGAGACTACCTCAAACCATCCTTTCTAGATGCCAAAGATTTGATTTTAGGAGGATTACAACAAAGGATATTGTAGCTAATATGAAGAATATATGTAACCAATTGAATATATTCGTTGAAGAAAGGGCCTTAAAGTTAATAGCAAGAAATTCCGATGGAGCTATGAGAGATGCCCTAAGCCTTTTAGACCAATGTATATCCTATAAGGGTGAGAAATTAACCTATCAGGATGCATTGGACGTATTGGGAATAGCCAATACGGATTTATTATTTTCCATAGTGGAGGACGTAAAAGATAATAACCTGCACAGCCTTTTATTTAAAATAGATGATCTAATACAACAAGGCAAGGATGTAAACCAGTTTATTAAAGATTTAATACTTCATTTTCGAAATCTATTAATCGTTAAAACATCGAAAAATGCTATTGATTTGTTAGATTTGGATGAGGAAGTTATTGATCAGTTTATACAACAAAGTCAAGATATCTCACTAGATTTCATACTAAAATCCTTAGATATATTGAATAAAAGTGAAAACCAAGCTAAATGGGTTACTCAACCTAGAATAATACTTGAAATGGCTATGATAAAACTGGTAAACTTAGAAGATGAGATGAATTTAGAGGAAAGGATTAAGAGACTAGAAGAAATTATCAATACTGGACAAATTGAGATTAGCAAACCAGTAGCAGCTAAAACTGTAGAAAAACCTAAAAAGAAGTTGGAACAGTCACAAATGGAAGAGGAAACTATAGAGATAGAACCAATCCAGCCTCTCGATAGCAAAGAAGAATTGTCTTTGGAAACTATAAAGAAGGAATGGAAAAAGGTATTGACTTTTGTAAAGGAAAAGAATATTAGAACCCATGCTTTTTTAATAGAAGGAAAGGTAAAATCCTATAAGGATGGTAACCTATTTATAGCTTATAAAGATGGTTATGGAATTCATAAGGAAGCTATGGAAAGGCCTAATAATAAAGAACTTGTAGAAAAAATTACTTCCTCCTATTTTAATAAAGATATAAGGATAAACTTCATAATGGAAGATAGTTTTGAGGAGGAAATAGAAGAAGAGAATAAATTCCAGGGAGTCATTGACTTCTTTGGAGAGGATATTGTTGAAATAGAATAAAATGAAAGGAGAATCAATATGGCAAAAGGCAGATTCCCAGGAATGGGTAATATGGGAAATATGATGAAACAGATGCAAAAAATGCAGAAGCAAATGGAAGAATTACAAAAACAGCTTGAGGAAACTGAAGTAGAAGCTAGCGCAGGAGGCGGAGCAGTTATTGCTAGGGCCAATGGAAAAAAGGAAATTATATCTATTACCATAGACGAATCGGTTGTAGATCCTGATGATGTAGAAATGCTACAGGATTTAGTATTAGCTGCTGTAAATGAGGCTTTAAGAAATGCTGAAGAAATGGTAGCTAAGGAAATGAGCAAATTGACAGGAGGTATGAATATACCAGGCCTGTTTTAAGGGAAGGTTGATTTGAATGGACTACTACGCATTGCCTATAGCAGATTTAATAGAGCAATTTTCTAAACTCCCAGGCATAGGGAAAAAAACGGCCCAAAGGCTAGCCCTATATGTTTTAGAAATGGATCCTTTAGAGGTAGAAAAGTTAGCCAATTCAATAATAAATGCTAAGGAGAAAATTCATTACTGCAAACAATGTTTTAATTTAACGGATGATGAATTTTGTAATGTCTGTAAAAATCCTAATAGAGATGAAAGTACAATTTGTGTTGTTGAAGGGCCTCGAGATGTGGTTGCTATGGAGAAAATAAGAGAGTACAAAGGACTTTACCATGTGCTCCATGGGGTCATATCCCCTATTAAGGATATAGGACCTGATGAAATAAGAATAAAGGAATTACTAGACAGGGTCTATAATAAGCAGGTCAAGGAAATAATATTAGCTTTAAACCCAACGGTAGAAGGTGAAGCTACATCCTTATATATTGCAAAGCTATTAAAACCTTTAGGAATAAAGACCACAAGAATTGCCCATGGCATACCAGTAGGAGGAGATTTAGAATATTTTGATGAAGTAACCCTTTCTAAGGCTATGGAAAATAGAAGAGAACTATGATGCAAAGTAGATATTTGTCTACATCAAATAAACTCCTTTCATTTTTCAAATGTTTGAGAAGGAGTAAATAAAGTACTTTTAGGAAACATGGTTTATTAGGGATAAGGAAATACCCTGTAGGCCATGTTTTTTTATTAGGAATTTTAAGGTGAAAAGGAATAAGGGATAAGGTTTAAATTCAGTAAAATCAATGGATTGAGAGATTGAATGGAAAAGAAAATGGAAGAGGAAATGGACAAAATCCCCCCTTAATCCTTCCCCCTAAACCCTCAATCCTATAATCATTTTATTTTCATTTTTTGACCTAAAAATTTAGGAATGAAAGGACTTTAAGGAGTAAAGATTAAGTGAATAGGAATTAAATGGGAAATTGGCAAGGAATAACAAGCCAGTGTTTTCAAGGGTTTGAGGGGGATTTGTGAAAGGAGTTTATTTGAAAAAGGAAAGAAGTTTGTTTGGGTTACATATAGTTAGGATTAAGGAAAAAGGGGTAAGGAAAATAGGAAACATTTTGGGCTTAAAATAGGGGTTAATTAGTTGTTGCAAAAATAAAATAAAGTAGTTTTATAAAAAGGGATAAGGAATAAGGGAAAGTGTTGAGAATACAAGGTTTAGATAAGGTTTTAGGATAAAGGTATATGGTATTTAAAGGTAATTTGTGAAAGCAATTTATTTACTTTTTCTATACAACATAGGCCTTTTTTTCTGTTTCAAAAAATAGCATGGTTAAAATTGTAAGAAACAAAAAAGTCCTTTTATCGCAGAAAAGTAATTGCAAAAAGAAAATAAAGTTCTTGTATTAGGATTTTATTCACATTTTATGAAACAAGAATGGGGATAAATCATATGAAATATAACAGTAATGTGAATAAAAGGAAAAATAAAATAGGACATTATTTTATTTTTACAAGAACTTGGCGTATTTTTTCTGTTTATAATATGATTAGTAAAGAATTTAAAAACAGAAAAGTTTCTTTCGTGAAGGATTAAGTTATATTAAAATGGAAATAAAGTGGTATTATGGGATAGGTTTTTAAATTAATAAATTTAAATTTGGAGATGTGGGTTTATGAATTATATAAATATTAAATCAAAAATAAAAAACTTAATTGATAGAAAATCAGAAGGTGAATATTGGGATTTTAAACAGGAATGGCATAAAGATAATGAAAGATTATTACATGATATCCTTTGTTTTGCAAATACAGTGCATGATAAGGATTGCTATTTAATAATTGGTGTATCTGATTCAGGTGAAATAGTTGGTGTAGGTGAAGAAAACAGAAGAAGGCAAGCAGATATACTGGACTTGCTTTCGAATACAGTTTTTGCTGGTGATAATATTCCTGAAGTTCGTTTGGATACAATAAAAATTGAGGGAAAAGAAATAGATGTTTTAACCATATTCAATTCATATAATGTGCCTTTTTATTTGAAGACTAGGGGTAAAAAATACAATAATATTAGAGAAGGATATATATACACAAGGATTGGAGATAGGAATACTCCCATAAACCAAAATGCAACTATACAACAGATAGAGATGCTTTGGAAGAAAAGGTTCGGATTAACACAACCTCCATTATTACAGATAGCCAAAAGATTGGAGAATAAATTAGAATGGTCACAGAATGAAAATACTTACTATAATATTTATAAGCCTGAATTTAAGTTAGAAGTAGAATATGATGATGAATATGATAGGGATGCAGGTGAATTCTATGTATATTCTCAAAGAAATTCACGATTTATGTATAAAAATCTAAAGATAATGTGCAGTGGAACGGTGTTAAAAGAGTTTCAATTAGTTGTGCTTGATAGTGGGAGGTATGAAACGCCTGTGCCAAGATGGGGCTTTGCAGGTTATGATGAATGGGGGCATAACCATAAATTCACATACAAATATTTTTTAAAAGATAGCATAGATTATAAATTACAGCAGTTTCTTTTTGATGAAGAAAATGAAGAAGAGGTATATGCAAAGAGAAGGTTTGATGAGGTAGTTTTATATTTTGAAAATGAAGAAGAAAAGTCAGAATTTGAATTTTATGTTGAAAACAAACAAGACCTAATTGAATCATATATAGTCGAAGCAGACAAGAGATATTATAAAATTGATATAAGTAATGAATTTTATGCTAAAGAATGTAAGCGTAGGTTATCAACAGGATTGACATTAAACAGAGCGTTATATGAATTTAGGGCATTATATAAATGATTAATTTAAAGATTTAATATATGTTTAAAATATAATTGTGAACGCTAAAAAATGGGGAGGATTTGGTAATGTTTTATAACTATCGATTAACATTTGAGTTAAATAGAATGGTCGATATTTATGAACATGAATTCAAATTCACTATTTTAAGAAGGGCTTTAGAAAGCATTAATGATACAAAGAAGAGACAATTTATATATATAATAATAAATGCTTTAAATAATACATGTAAGGCCATACTTGATGTTTGTAATGATTTTAGTGAAAGTCAGAAAAAACTAATGATAGATAACTTTTTTGAACAATATCTAAAATATTTGCAACGCTATAATTATTTTATTGGTGATATTGTCTCTATATTTAAAGATACATATAGGGAGAATCTTCAATGTCAAATATTTAATCATTGGAATAGTATAATTGAAAAGAAAAGTGATACTGTTACGGAGAAAAGTTTTCTTGAAGTTTTTGATGATATACATGAAAGTTGTATTTCTAAATATGAAAATATCTTTGTAAAAAAGTTAGGGGATTTAAAAAATTTATATAGAGCGCAAAGAGGTAAGCATTTTAATAATTACGAAAGAATGATTCCAAAAGAAGAATATGCAAAAAAAATAGATGGAATCCTGAAGGCGTTGCTTTTATTTATTTATGTTTGGATGAGGAAGTTAAGCAGTACGATGAAGTTATTAATTTTATAGAAAAAACTTGTTTTGAAGAGATAAGATTAAAAAAGGATGAATATGTAAGTATATGTAAATTCAAACCTGTAAAAAGCGATGGTAAAATTATTAATTTGTGTTATGAAGATATAGGTTATGATGAAATAGATGGAAAATCAGAGGAATTTATAAATACAATAATTGAAGTGAAAGTGAATGAGATTCTTACTAATAAAAAATATCAAGAAGAAATAAGAACTAGCCTGAAAAAAGAAGAAGCAATTAAGAAAATTATAGAGAAAGAGATGAAAGATAAACAGATAAGGTCTATAATTAGGAAAGAAACGGAGATTTACTTGGCTAATTTAATTATGAAAAGCATTGATGAAGCGGTTTTCTTACCAGTTGATATTGAAGAAGACCCAGAACTTAAAGCATATGTACCATTTCATTATCTAGCGAATCATTTAATCAGCAAAGGCTATTCAGGAATATTGTATAGAAGTACACGGATGAATAAGATAGGGTTAAAAGGAAAGAATTTAGTTCTATTGTATTTGTCAACCGAAAACTGTACCATATTTCAATCGAAAACTGGGCCAGTTGAAATAAAAAATTAATTGCTCTTTTCTAACCACTCTCTGGTTTCTTTTATTCTGTAAGATTCACCATTCATATTTAACACATAGGATTTATGGGTCATCCTATCAATTAGTGCAGCTGTTAGAACTGCATCATTAAATATTTCATTCCATCTATCAAAGGATAGGTTTGTAGTTATTATGGTTGATTTTCTCTCTGCTCTTAATGAAAGAAATGTAAATAAAAGCTCACTACCTTCCTTGTCAAAGGAGATGTATCCTAATTCATCTAAAATTATTAGGTCATATTTTTCAAATCTCTTCTCAAATGTATATAGCTTTTTATCACTCTTGGTTTCCTTAAGCTCGTTTATTAAGGATGCGGCTGTGGTGAAAAACACCTTATACCCCTTATTACAGGCATTAATACCAAGGCCTATTGATAAATGGGTCTTTCCAGTGCCAGGGTTTCCTGCTAAGATTATGTTTCTGCCTTCTTCTATGAATCTTAAGGTTTTAAGCTCTTTAAACTTCTTTTTAGCATCTTCAGGTAGATAATCTACCTGAAGTTCATCTAAGTATTTTTTGTATGGAAAACGAGCATTTCTAATCCTGTTTTTCCTACCATTTTCCATTCTCATATCATAGGCTTCCATGAAAATGTCCCTTAAAAGCTCTTCATAGGGCTGATTTAGCTTGTATGCTTCTTCAATCTTCATCCTTAATCCCTGATTTATTCCTGGTATCTTAAGCTCTTTAACATATTCTTTGATTTCACTTATTATCTCATTCAATTTTCATAACCTCCCACCGAATTTAGTTTAAACATCTCATTTAAAATTGAAATTTGCTCCAAAGATGCTTTTTGTATTGATATATCTTCACTTCCCAAAGGATTATCCATAGTGGGAGATTTGAAAATTATATTTTTGATATTGTCTGTATTTACCATCTCTACCTTGATTTTTTCTAGTTCTTTTATGGCATCTAACACACTTTCTAAATCTTTTTCTTTTATCAGTTCTAAAAGTACTATGAAATCCTTAGGATTATTGGTATAATATTTTTGATATACTTCTTGAAGTTCTGGAGAGAGCTGATGTCTACCTACACAAGAATGCAGCGCTCCAGGCTTCTTTTTTAATGTATGGATAAAATGATTTATGTCTACTGTCCAGTTGTGATTTAAGTATGATCTTTTATGGCTTGCTATTAGCTTATCTTTGTAGAATATTTCTATTGTGTCTGGATATATTTTAGCCATCACAAATTTACCTACAAGGTAATCTGGTACTGAATATTTGTTTTGATCTATATTAATTACGCTATATTTATTAACTCTAACTTCTATTCTTCTAGCTGTATCGTAAGATGGTTTTAAAGGTAGTAGATAATCCAATTCTTTCCCTAGGATATCTTTTGGACTCTTGTTTTTTAACCAGTTTCTTTCTCTAGAATTAAGTTTATCTAGTGTTTCTTTTAGGTGTTTGTTTGCTTCCTCTACTGAATCAAATTCACTTTTACTTGAGAAAACCTTTCTCCTGACAAATTCTATTCCTCTTTCTACATGGCCTTTTTCATTACCACTAGCTAC